>JAKVCB010000070.1 GCA_022448345.1 Pirellulales bacterium | reverse complement strand
AGGTAGGCAGGCGGTACGCCTTCTGTGACAGATGCAAAATTGTGCACCGCCAGGATCTGCTGTTTCAGATGGTTCTGGCACTGTGTGCGTCGGGCCGCTTCGCGTGCCGCCTGGACGGCCGGCAGCAACAGTCCGATCAGAATGCCGATGATCGCAATCACCACCAATAACTCCACCAGCGTAAATCCGTGCGCCACCAATCGGCGCCGTGGGCGACAAACAAGGGTGAGGCGAAAGGTGTTTCGGTGACCAGCCATGATGAAACATTGCCGGCGGCGTACTGCCAGCTTGTAGATGCGTAATGCCAGCTTGTAAATGAAGATCAAAGACTGCCGGGTATTTTAAGCCAAAAGAGATTTCTATTCAACAGAAAGCGTTGACTGCTGGGTGGTTTGCGGCTTGCAGGGAGTCCCCGCGCGACAGGAACAGGTTTGGTCCAGAGAAGCATGCTGGCCAAGCCTGATCGCTGACCTCTGTCGGATGGTGTCTGCGTGCAGCGGCGCCAGCGTTTGCGAAAGGCGCGTTGGCGCACAACGACGCTTGCCACGTTGCCAGGTGGAGCTGTGTGCTGGCGGTGCGCAGCCGGGTATCTGGCTGCCGGTTTTGCTCGAACGTGATTCGCGATTTGTTTTACTTAAGTGCCCGCGGAGGGTAACATGGAATCGTGTTTTCCATGGCCGGCATTGCGAGAAAATTCGACTTGTGGGTGCGAATAGTGGTATGACGAAAACGGTCTTTCGATGCTGGATGTGTGTGGTCCAGTTCTGCTGGGTGGCGGTCCAGGTAGGCGAGATTTTTGCGGCGCCGCCAGAGGTTGTTTTGCAACCGTCCAAAGTTGGCCTGAACGTGCCCTTGGATGATAACCTGCAATCGGTGACCTACGGCGCCGACCAATTTCTGGGCAGCGGGTTCGCTACCGATGGGATCGCGGCCCGAACGTTGGACGATGCCAGTCTGCCGCGCTTTGCACGATACGGCACAACCCTGTTTGGACAGGGGGCAACGGCATTGTCTCCCGATGAGGACTGGGCCATTGAAATCGCCTACAAGCACACGGGCGATTACGGTTCGTCGCAAAATCCATTCTTCATACAACATCGCGAAGACGATACCAGGGTCCTGGCGCTCTTCCCGTCAAGTGGTTCGGACAACTGGTCGCTTGGTGCGGGAAACGCGACGGGCGGTTACACCATGGTTGCCACGGACCTGGAACTGGAGGAACGTTGGAATCGGTTTCATTTCCATTACCGGGCAGATTCGCAGACGATCGACGCGTATCTCAACAAGCAGTTGATTGCTCCGGGCATCGCGCTGGGACATGGTCGCTACGATCCCAACCAAATCCAGCTCGAATACACGGGTGCCGGGACCGACTGGTTTGGGGAGGTCAAGATGGGCGGTGCCCAGCCGCGATCGCGGTCGCAGAACTTTGGCAATGAATGGGTTTGGAACCAACCCTTCACCCTGCAGGCATTGGTCACCCGAAGTAGTTCCCTGGCCGACCCGCGGTACCGCGATGCCAATTTTACCAATGTGTTGGCCTGGGAGAACGAGGCGGCGATCATTGACAATGCTGTCGAGGAGCAAGGCCTCCCATGGCACTGGCATACCGATACACGGACTTTAAGCAGTTCGTTAATGGACGATCTGGACAATTACCTTCAGAATTATCCAGGTGGCGAGGCTGTTCTCGTGTGGGACGAACCGCGGCGGACCGATTTTCAACACGTGGGCCAGGTGACCGATTGGATCAAACAAAACCACCCAGAGTTGATGGTCTACGGAAATTTGTCGACCTTTTTAACGCCTGGCAATAATTACGGTTATGAATACGGGACCACGTTTGTCCCGGGGGTTGGATACGAAGATCCGCCCGTACCCTATGACTACGCGACCTTTGCGGATGACTACCTGCACGTGGTGCAACCCGACGTACTGCAGTTTGGTGTTTATCCCTTCCGCGACAGCCAGACTTTGCCCACTGACGACTACCTTAATGTGCGGTATTACCGGGGGCTCGCCGCCGTTCGGGAAGCTGGCTTGAGGGCCGACGTTCCCTATTTTGTTTTTGTGCAAAGCTTCGACGGCGGAGATACGTATCACCCTAGCGAATCGGAAATGCGGATGCAGGTGTTTGCGTCTCTGGCACACGGGTTCAAAGGCATTAGCTACTTTATGTTTGGTCATTACGATGGCGGCGACGGTGGCCTGCTGGGGTTCACCGATGCGTCCGAGTCGAGCTACACAACCAATCCCATCTACGGTTACGCACGCGACACCAATACCGAAGTGGCACGGTTGGGTGAAACGCTAAAAATGCTCACCAGCACGCAGGTAAGGTTTCTGCCAGGCAAGCACATGCAGGGACCCTCGGAAGTGGCCAACACTCTGCCGCAGGGGGTTACCCAGTGGAACGCGGTGACCGATGATCCGTTCATCACAAGCATTGAAGCTGCCAACACGGGGGCCGTGAGTGGAATTACCGAAGGGGACCTGTTGATTGGTCATTTTGTGCCCTCGCTCGAGGGCCTCGACGGCGATCAATTCACCGACGAATCTTATTTCATGGTGGTCAACCTGCTGAAAGACCAGCACGCGTCGGCGGCTGGGGCGGCGCAACAAATTACGGTTGATTTTGATTTTGGGGCCAGCGGCATTAACAGCCTGCAGCGGCTCAACCGAAACACGGGGGAAATCGAAGTGGTCCCGCTCACGCCGATGGGGGGGTCGCTTTACCAACTGGACTTTGACTTGCCAGGCGGCACGGGAGACCTGTTTAAATACAACACGGGCGCCTCGTTCGTGCATGGCCTGTCGCTGGAGCACACCTGGGATGTTCATGCATCGGGCGCCTGGGAGATTGGCCATAATTGGACCGGCGGAGTGCCCGATGGAAATGCAATCGATGCAAAGTTGGGGGACGCAATTCAGCGCAGCGAGACGGTGGTTGCAGGGGAGGATGTCACGCTCCGGTCCCTGACGTTTGACAGCCCCCATAGTTACACGGTGGACGGAAGCGGAACGATCAAGCTTGAGCATGCCGATGCGGCGACAGGTGAGCGCTCGGGGATTACCGTCTCGCAGGGGGACCACGAGTTTCAAGCCCGCGTGAAACTCGTCAATGATACCGACCTGAGCGTGACCGCAGGCGCCCAGGTGACATTTGAAGATGCTCTCAGATTGCAAGGCAATACGCTCCACAAAACGGGCCCGGGTACGATGGCCGTCAACAGTCATTTCAACTACGGCTTCGGAACGGTCCATGTCACGGAGGGAATTCTTGCGGGCTCAGGGAGGATCCGGGGAAACGTGACGAATGAGGGGGGCATACTTTCGCCAGGAAGCGGTGTTTTTTCATCAGCAAGTAGTTCTACGGACCTTGTGCTCTCGGAAGGTGGCGCTCAGGCAGACAGTAGCGTGCTGTTGATGGAGACAACCGCCGCCGGCGAACAGGGGTTGCTGGCCGTGGGACAGCTTTCGGGCGCCGACGGTCATCTGCGTATCGATTTGCTGGAGAACTTTCAGCCGGCAAGCGGAAATGTGTTTCACGTGGCGGGCTTTCAGGCAGGCACCGACCAATTCGAGACAATCGCCCTGCCCTCCCTGGCAGGTCAACTGCAGTGGGATGTTTCGCAGCTTTATGCTTCTGCAACGGTGTCGGTGGTACAGGTACCCGAACCCCATTCGGCCCTCGGGATGTGGTTGGGATTGGTCTTCGTTGTGCAGTTCGTTATGTTGGACCGTCCGCTCACACGAATCGAAGTCGACCCAAAAAGTTGAGATTCATGCTCTTTGTCTTCTTGCTACTGGTTGCCGCCCCGATGGTGCTTCTTGGCGGCACGCTCGCGGCAGCAGCTCCGGACGATTCCCCGGGTGCAACCGAGACAATTCTCTACAACGGGATTCGCCAGGTGGAGCCGTGGCCGCCTGAGTATCGCGAAATGAGCCGTGACAAGCCGGCTCCGGTTCCCTACCTCGATGCTCCGCCTGCGGTCATTCCGATTGACGTGGGAAGGCAGCTTTTTGTTGACGATTTTTTGATTGAGTCGACTTCGCTCCATCGGGTTTTCCACAAGGCGGACTTCTACGAAAACAATCCGGTACTCAGACCCGACAGGCCGTGGGAGCATGAATCCTCGGCCGATGCCAGCCGACCGGCGTCGGCCGCCAATCCCTTTAGCGACGGGGTGTGGTACGATCCGCGGGATCAGGTTTTCAAAATGTGGTATTCGGCCGGTTACTACCCGCACCGTTGTTATGCCACCTCCCACGATGGCATCGATTGGGTCAAGCCAGATCTGGGAGTGGTGCCGGGGACGAACATTTTTTTTGCCGGCTGCGACACGTCGACGGTTTGGCTTGACCTGGAGGAACAGGATCCGGCAAAGCGGTTCAAGTTGTGGCGTGAGGATCGAGGCATTCTGGGGCTGGGCATTTATTATTCGGCCGACGGCATTCACTGGGGCAAGCCGCTGGGCCGCACTGGCAGTGCGCCGAGCCCCTGCACGGTCTTCTGGAATCCGTTCCGCGGCGTGTGGGTTTATAGTATGCGAGCCAGCTGCGCCGGCATGGGCCGCTATCGGCGCTACTGGGAGACGCAAGATCCGCTGGTGGGTATCCATTGGGATGCGCTTGACCGGCCAGAGGTTGGGCCCCAGTCCAAGGGGCCAATGCGGTTGCCGCTGTGGGTGTGGGCAGACAAGTTTGATCATGGGTATGCGGACAGTGACTTCCCGGCGGAACTCTACAACCTCGACGCGGTGGCCTACGAAAGCATCATGCTTGGCATGTTCAGCATGATGCGGCAGGACACAACCGACCAGCGTCCCAAGGTCAAGGAGCAGGTCCTTGGTTACAGCCGGGACGGGTTCCACTGGCATCGACCTGATCGCGAATCGTTCATTGGGGTTTCCGATGACCTGGCTGCCTGGAATGCCGGCAACATCCAGTCGGCCGGCGGTTGCTGTTTGGTCGTGGGCGACCAGCTTTATTTTTATGTGAGCGGACGCAGGTATTTTGTTAGCCAGCAGGGGGAGCCACGCGGCGAGTATACGACCGGGTTGGCCACGCTTCGTCGCGACGGATTTGCCTCGATGGGGGCGGGCAAATCGGGTGGCACGCTAACCACTCGCCCGGTGACGTTTGGCGGCAAGCACCTGTTTGTGAATTTTGCGGCGGCCGCAGGGGAGTTGCAGGTTGAGCTGCTTGACGCTGACGGGCGCGTGATGGAACCGTTTGGTCGCGCGCAGTGTGTACCCCTTCGCGGTGACCGGACGCTTCAGCAGGTCCGCTGGCGAACTGCGGACGACTTGTCGTCACTGGCCGGGCGGCCTGTGAAATTTCGCTTTCATTTAACCGATGGCAAGCTTTATGCTTTTTGGGTCTCGCCCGAGAGGTCTGGTGCCAGTCACGGCTACGTGGCCGCGGGCGGGCCGGGATTCACCGGGCCTACCGACACGGTGGGCAGGCCGAAGGGGCCGTAGGCTTCGCGGGCCAAATGGGGTCTCTGCGGAGGCGGTTGCCTGCTTGTTTTTTTGCCTGGCTATTTTATCGCCTGGCTGTTTCATCAAGGCGCACCTGGGTTACCCTTCGGCTGTTGGGCAAAGGGTAGCTGCCCAGCTTACTGCCTCTGCCGGGGGTTACTGGCGCTGGTAGCGCAAGATTCTGGCGGTGCCCGCCTCGGGGGCCCAGAGCAAGAGACCCTCGTCCATCAACTGGCCACCGGTCTGCTGCTGCGTTTCGCCACCGTCGAGGTCAGTGACCGTATAGCTTGCCTCGCGCACCAGGGAACGCGGCCGGATGGTTGCAGCCGGGTAAATGTTTTCGGTTCGCTGAAAAGCCATGATTGCCCCGCCGCCCGAGAGGGGGTCGTCGAACTGAAAGATCATCCAGTTGTCTTCCTGGTGGTGATAACGCGTGAGCGGATAAAAGTCACATGCCAGGTAAGGGGCCACCTGCCGCCACTCGTCAATGCGTTTTTTTAACTCAGCCAGGTCATAGGTGTCGTCCTGCAGGTTCACGTTCATCGCCACGCAGGGCGAAAAATAACTGCGGGCCACGTACGGCTCGGGAAAGTCGAGTGCCTGCCCATGAAAAGGAAGCCACAGGCTGAGGCCATAGTTCTGACACTGCATCCCGGAAGGTTCGTCGGCCTTGGGGCGCGTGTCAGGGATCCAGGAGCGGTCGGTGTAGTCGCTCCGCCAAAGGGGAATCGCCCGCCGCATCGTCTCCAGGTCGTTACGCCGTCCGCCCGAGGCACAGCTGTCGATTTTTAGCTGGGGATTGCGGCGGCAGAGTTCGTCCCAGTGGGTATAAAAACCTTGCACCCAAAGATTTTCGGTCATCCCCTGCCGGTCAGGCGCATCGTTTTGGCGCCAGTGCTCGAGGGGATCCATGTTGAAGTCGACCCGGTAGAAGTCAATCTGGTTGTCGGTAAGCTCTGCATCGATGCGGTCATTCATCCAGGCCAGTGCGGCCGGGTTGCCAAAGTCAAAAAGTCCTTGCGGCGTCGTGTCCGCCGACAGCACCCACTCGGGATGGTTTTCGCGAATCCAGGTAGCCTCCGGGGTAATCCGCTCCGGCTCGAACCACAAAATGGTTCCCAGGTCGTGCTGGTGAGCAAAATCGCTGATCGGCCGGATGCCGTGGGGAAATCGGTCCGGGGCTGCCTTCCAAATGTCGCCGTACCAGCCGGTATCCATCCACCAGTAGTCAAGGTCCACACCTGCATCGACCCAGCGGCGAATGAATTCAATTTGGTTCTCCTCGGTCGCACTGCCCATCCAGCCAAACACGCGCGCGCTACCGGCGGCCAGTTGTGGAGTGGGCGGTTTTCCTGCGGTGCGGGGCACTACGTGCGCGCGCATCCAGCGACGCCACACGTTTTGCGACCGGATGCGGTCGCCCTGGTAAAACTGCAGCACCACCGTCGGCAGGCGAACCTGCTCGCCCGGCTCAAGACGAAGGTGGGTTTTTTCCTGGCCGCCTGAGATCTTCAGGCCACCCGCCCCGTCACGCACAAAATCAATCGCCCACTGGCCAGACCAGCCAAGGGCAATCAGCATGCCTTCATGGCCCCACTGCAGGTTCATGTAAGGCCAGCTGGCGTTGCTCGACCGGCCTCCGGAGGTGGCAATCCGTTTGGTCACCGCCGGCAGCAACTCGGTCTTGTGGAGCTGGTAGTCGTAGCGACTGCCCTGAGAGCCCGTTTGATGGTGTAGGCCAAACTCGCCGTAGTACCGCTCGGTAGGAGGACGCGTCAGGCCAGCGGTCAGCCCCTGCAGGTTGCTTAAAATGGGGCTCGGCGCGGTACCCGTATTTTGAATCGAGGTCACCCACTCGACCGTGGGGAAATCGTGGTACACGGTCAGGTCACACCGCACGACCAGTCCGGTCGACTCGTCACTCCAGCTGAGCGTGTGCAGAGTGCGGGCTGCATCAAGTTCCGCCGAGTCGAGTGTCACCGGCCACTGGCCGGCAAGCTCTGAAAATGGCTCTCCGGCAAGCTCGAAATCAAACGGCAAGCGATCCGAAAACCGGGTAGGTTCATGTTTGCCCATCACCGGCAGGTCGCCAAGGTTGAGCACTTTTCCACTTTCAAGCACCACCTGTGCGCCGGCCCAAATCGCGTGGTCGCCAGGGATCGAGTCGCCCGCATCCTCCACCGCGAGTGTGAACTGGCGCGCCCCGCCGAGGGCGACCCGCACCGGTACCCTGGCATCGCGACCCACCACCACGTCGGAGCGAAACAGTTCCTGCCCTGTTGTGGAAACGGTAAAGATCACCGTGCCGTGACTGGCGATGCCCAGGTCGGCCACGAACTTGACCGCTGGCTCGGGCAGTTCGACTTGGAGCCGACAGGGGGCATGCGTAAACAGGCCGTGGTCGTAGGTTTGTTTGGCCAGCCGAAAGCGGTCGGTCCAGGCCCCATTCTGTTGCACCCGGTCCCACCAGGCAGGGCCTTTTTCTAAAACAACCAGCCGGGCACCTCCGGGGTCTGCCGTGCGGCAGACCATCGGCACTGCCGCGGCCAGCCAGCGGTCGCGCTGGTAGCGCTCGGCCGCGGTGGGCTGGGACAATTCCGCAGCCGTCAGGGCACCGCAGGCGAGGATCGCGGCCAATAGCCACAGGTGGCTCCAAAAATTGGCGGGCCGGCACCATGTTTTATGGGGGTGCGTTTTACGGGGGCGCGTTTTACGGGGACGCGATTTATGGGGACGCGGTGCAGAGGAGAGTGGTGCAGCGTGAGGCATTGAAGTTTTTACCGGTTTGATACTTATATACTGGGTGACGTATAAGGGGTGTGGGCTATTGAGCCAGCCACCTCCAGGGCAGATCAGTCACTTTACGGCGGGCCGGTTTTTAGGGGCGAGGCCGCGCCGACAACTCAGCCCGTAACCACCCCATCAGGATAGGGAATAGCCGGTTTCCAGGGATGTCTTGCCTGGAAACAACCATGGGTCGAGACGGTGGCGGCCGGGTTAAGGATCGTAATGGGATTCTTGGCCCGGAATGTACTCATTCGGCATCCCACCAGCGACACGGTCAGCGGATCGGAGCCTCCGACCTGCAAAAAGTCCTCGCTCAGGATCAGTGGTTCGCCATCCAGGTCGGCCGTGGGAGAGTGGACCACCGGATTTTTTCCGGCAAAGCTTTCAATGTTGGTCAGCGAAGTGTGCCCTTGGCCGTCAATCACCAGCGGGTGCAAGTCGGCCGTTTGAGGCCCGGTATTGGCAATGATCGATCCCTGGGCAATTTGCCAGTTGCGGTTGCGTTGCTGGGAGCCTGATTTGTGAATGCCAATCGTCACGCAATCGAAATTAAAGTTCGTTAGCTGACCGTAGGTTTCCGCTCCCAGTCGCGCGCCACCGTACACACCGAAGGTAAACAGGTCCATCAGTTGGGCGTTGTCGGTGTGGTCGATGGCGTAAGAAAACTCGCCACGGTCCACGACGCTTTGAATGATCTCCGGCGAATTGTCCTGTAACTCCAGTAGGCGGCAAACGGCCGGGTTCACGTGGCAGTGGAGAATACGGGGAATGTCATAGCAGTAGTCGATGTCGATAAAGCGTCCGCCCAGCGGATAGCCATAGCAGTGTTCAAACAAAATCAGTTCCGAGGGAAGTAGCGGCCCCCCCTGCCCTGTCGGTGGCGCCCGGAAATCAAACGTGGCTGTTTCCCCAAAGAAGGTAAGCGACGAGAGAGTTACTCCCCAGACCGCGTCGTCCATGGCCCGCTGGACGGTAACCGGGTAGTCGATGATTTTTGCAGGGTCGGTGCGGGTTTGATTCGGGTACCAGAACTGCAGCCCTCGTAGTTGAGTGGCCGACTCGACTGTGATAAAGGGCTGGTCGGTCGATTCGATGGCAAACACGCTGCCTACCGGTTGCGGCCGGGTCGGGTGGCGGGTTCCCCGCGGTACCGGGCCGTGGGCGCCCAGCAGCGAAACGTTTTTCCGCAGTCGCAGGCCCGACTCGACTCGGTACGGCTCTTCGCTCGGTTCGACCCACAGGACTCCCGCTGAAGTGGTTGCCCAGTCGATCGCCTCCTGAAGATGTTTGCGGTTTTGTGCCCCACCCGCTGCAGGATCAACGCCAAACTGGCGAATCGATTTGAGGCCACCGTCGGCCGAAGGCGATAATTGTCCCTCGGCCACCAGTGCCGCGGGGGCCATTCCAAGGGCAGCCGCCGCGCCGGCGGTACCGGTTTGAATCGCCAAACGTCGGTTCAATGGGAAATCGCGTGTCACAATATTTTTAACCCTGTTTTTCAACCCTGTTGGATAAGGGGGGGCTTGCTTGCCGGCTGTTGCTGCGCCGTGCTACGATGGCCGCCTGTGCTTGTTTTGCGTAAGAATCTGATCTGTTTACTTTAAACCATTGCGGTTGATTGCACACCTATGCCTTTATTTTGCCTTGAGAGTCTGCCCGTTTCTGCCCGTTTGCCCTCCTCTATCTCAACAGGCCGGTCCAGTGTTGGCCGTTTAGGCGTCGTGCTGTGCCTGCTGTTTCTCTGCGGCACGGGGATGCTGCTCTCGTCGCTTGTGGCCACCACCCATGCGTCGGGCCATGCGTCGGGCCTGCCGGCGGCTCCGACTAGCGAGGAGTTTGTCGTCCGCGACCAGTTTGTGGCGGCTGCATTCGGTGGAGAGACCAAGGCGGCCCTGCCAGCGGTGGAAATCGAGGTGGTGGCCGACGACTCGGGAATTCGGCATGGCACCAGTGGTCACTCGCTTCGGCGGAACCTGATGTGGGATGACCGCCCCATGAAAATTGGCGACACGCAGTACCATAGCGGCCTGTCCGTTCATGCCAATGCCAGCCTGGTGGTTCGCCTGCCAGGGCCGGGGGCAAAATTTTCGGCCGTGGTGGGGGTCGACAGCAGTGCGGCCAGTCCCCAGCAGGGCTCGGCCGTCTTTTCGGTCATGGTAGCGGACAAGCAGGTTTACGAGTCGCCCGTTTTGCGCGGCGGAAAAAGCGGCCAGGCTGCGGCCGTGGAGGTCTCGCTGGGTGGCGCAAGCGAGTTTGTTTTAAAAGTAGCCGATGCGGGCGATGGCATAGTCTACGACGTGGGGAACTGGGCCGATGCGCGCGTCACACTCGAAGATGGTCGCGTGTTGCGGCTGGGAGGTTCGCTTACGGGCCGTTTTGAAGCGGTGCCCCCCTTCTCGTTTACCTATGGAGGGGTTCGGTCGACCGAGTTGCTTTCCGGTTGGAAACGGTCGGTGATGTCACGACCACTCGACGCAGAACGAACCGAACAAGTACAAACCTACACCGATCCGGCAACAGGCCTTGAAGTGCGCTGCAGGGCGATTGTCTATCACGACTACCCGACGGTGGAGTGGACCGTTTATTTCACCAACAGGGGTGAGCGGCCCACGCCCCTGCTGTCGGACATCGAAGGAATCGACGTGCTCCTGGAGCGGGGCGAGACGGGTGAGTTTGTGCTGCACTATCAGCAGGGAAGTACGGCAACGCCCGACGAGTACCAGCCACTGACCCAAGAGCTGCCCCCTGGTAGCCAAAAGCAACTTTCACCAGCCGGGGGGCGGGCTAGCGGTGAGTACCTTCCCTACTTCAATGTTTCCTGGCATGGCGCCGGGGCGATTGTCGTGTTGGGCTGGCCAGGCCAGTGGGCCGCTGATTTTCACCGCCAGGGCGATCGGGGGCTGCGCGTGGTGGGCGGGCAGGAGCTTACGCATCTGAAGCTCCAGCCGGGTGAGCAGGTTCGCACGCCCCTTTCGGTTTTGCAGTTCTACCGGGGTGACGTGGACCGTGCTCAAAACGTTTGGCGGCGATGGATGGTTGCCCACAACCTGCCTCGTCCGGCAGGCAAACTCCCGCGGCCAATTTTGTCGGCATCCAGTGCACCGCAGTTGGCAGAAATGATGATGGCCAATGAACAGAATCAATTTGATTTTGTCGACCGTTACCTCGATGCGGGGCTGGATATTGATTACTGGTGGATGGATTTTGGATGGTATTACTACAAGGGCAATGATATGCGTTACGAGGCCGATCTTTCCCGGTTTCCTCGCGGGCTGCGGTCAATTACAGATCACGCCCACGCGCGTGGCGTAGGCAGTATTGTGTGGTTCGAGCCGGAGACCCGCTTTCCTGCCCACCGGGTTGTGCAGCAGCATCCCGATTGGCTGTTGGGCGAGACGCATGGCATTTTGAACCTGGGAATTCCGGAGGTTCGGCAATGGGTCACCAACCAGGTGCATGGGCAGCTTCAGAAAGAAGGCATTGATGTTTTTCGGTCTGACTATAACGTCGAGCCCTTGGTTCATTGGCGCGGCAACGATACGCCAGACAGGCAAGGCATTACCGAGAACCATTACATCACCGGTTACCTCG
Organism: Pirellulales bacterium; assembly: GCA_022448345.1. GTDB lineage: Bacteria > Planctomycetota > Planctomycetia > Pirellulales > Lacipirellulaceae > JAKVCB01. Next base: position 6,324 of record JAKVCB010000070.1, on the reverse strand, counting down.
AATTTTGGGACGAACTGCGGCGGCGGAATCCGGCCCTGTTGATTGACTCCTGCTCGAGTGGTGGCAAGCGAAACGACCTGGAAACGATGCGCCGCGCAGTGCCGCTGTGGCGCAGCGACTACAACAATGTCGGGTACGTCGTTTTTAATTACATCATTGCACCCCGCAAGGAACTGGCCAGTACGCTTCAGAATCACACTTATGGGCTGGCCCGTTGGTTGCCCTATTTTGGCGTCGCGGCGCGGGATGTGGATCAGTACATCTTTCGCAGCGGGATGTGTCCCGCATTGGTTTGTGGTTGGGATGTCCGCCGGGATGACCTTGACTATGACCTGATGCGGAAAATGGTTACCCAGTGGCGGGAGGTCGCCGACTATTACCTGGGCGATTACTATCCGCTCATGCCGTACAGCCTGTCGCGCGAGGCGTGGTGTGCGTGGCAATTTGACCGGCCAGAACTTGCCGGTGGCGTGGTGCAGGCGTTTCGGCGGGCAGAATGTTCGCTGGACCGGGCTGTATTAAAACTGCGTGGGTTGGAGCCGACGGGCGTCTACCGCGTGACCGACCTGGACCAACAGGAGAGCTACACGGTAAGTGGCCAGTCGTTGATGGGAGAAGGTCTTCGGGTGACGATTGAAAAGCAGCCTGGCGCGCGGATCATCAAGTACCAGCGACTGGAGGATTCGGCGCAGCCAGCCCAGTAGTAGCCAGCCCAGTAGTAGCCAGCCCAGTAGTAGCCAGCCCAGTAAGAGCAGCGCCAACTCCTAAGAGCAAAACCCTTTACCGGTTAAAGTAGTTTGGCTCGACTTTCACTTCTAATTCATGGGCCTCGACGTGCAGCCACACGAGCGCGTAGACGAGGTTGCTGACCATCATCTGCGATTCGTAGTGTCCGATCCCCGTGGCGCCGCGAAAAAGTCCCTGCCAGTACAGGCGTTCGATCGCGAGCGTTGCCATCTGTTTGGCCTGCGCGAGATATTGGCCCTTGTGCGTTTGGCTGTGCAGGTCGAGCAGTAGCGTAATGACCGCCGCATACACGTGGGCTCGCACTATCTCGTTTGGCCCGGGTGGTTCGTTTGCGGTGTAGAACCGGGCTGCATCCTCAGCCATGTGGAGGTAGTTTTTGCGGCCCGTGAGCCGGTGTGCAAGGCAGCACAGCACGGCATCGTCGGCGGTGAGCTTGCCTCCATAGGCTGCAGTCCACGGAAAGGTTTTTCCGGTCGCCTGCTCGGGAGGCTGGTCGCGGTCGCACCACAATGCAAAAAATCCTTCAGCCGGCTGGTGCGGCATTCTTTCAATCGCGTCGAGGTAGCGGTTTGCAACACTCAGGTACCGCTGCCGGGCCGGGCCCTCGGGGAGCAGCCCGGCGGCCTCCAGCAGGCTCAGTGCGAGGCTCAAGGCGCTTTCCATGCCGCACTGAGAGTGGTATTCGGTAAGTGGCGGCAGGCCTGACTTCTGGCCCTCCTGGCCGGAAAGATGGTCAAGGGTCTTCATGGCCCAGTCGAGGTACCTGGCATCCCCGGTGGCTGCGTGTGCGAAGGTCCAGAGCGTGATGTAAAACCCGCCATGGCGCGGAAAGTCGACGGCCTGGTACCCACTTTGGCGAGGAGTAGGCTGGGGCACCGTGATACTTGCGTGCCGGCTCCAGGTAAACGCTTCCAGGTTGAGAATGTGGTTCAGCAGTCCATCGGCTTCGCCCCTCACGGCAGCGGGGTTCATCGTGTGGGCTTGTTCCCAAAATGAAAGGGGTACGCCACCGAGTAATTCGTGCGTGAGGTGGCCCGGTTTTTCCTGATAGAAATCCCAGTGCGCGTGCTCGCCCCAGGGGAACAGGCCAGTGGTTGTGTTGGGGCAATGGTCGAGAAAGAACCGGAGGTAGGCGCCGGCGGCCTGCTTGTACTTGGCGTTGCCTGTGAGGCTGGTCATCAGGTCCATGGCCTTCAGGAGCATGATGTCGTGGTGGAGGTTGCCACCGTGGTTGGCGCGGTCGTCGGTGCGTTGGCCGTGGATGCAGGGCAGCAAGTGGTTTGGGTGCTTTTGGTTGTCGACCATGAGGATCGACACAAACATCGGAGATGGAACCTCGCCATAAATGTCCGTTCCGGTGGCGATCATAGTGTCTGCGAAAGTGCGGGCGTAGTGAAGGTAGCCCCTGGCCGGATCGAATTTGGTAAGCGGGAATTGCTTGCGGATGCCCATGGCCCAGTCGCACAGCAGTTGTTCTTCGCGGGTCTCTTCCGGAATGGGGGACCGGGTGAACGCACGGCCTGGAGCGGTGGTGGTCCAGACCTGGACCTCACCGATGCGTGGCCAGGCGTGGTCGGGTCGCCAGGTGTCCTCGATCCGAATACGGATGGCGGAGGTTGTCACCGGGTCAAAGGTGCATGACGCGGTTGCATGGCCGGTGTTTTGAGTACTGTCCTTGTTGAAGTTCCTGACAACCGCCAGTGGTTCAGCGCCGGCCCACGCTCCGGTGCCCCGCGCTCCGGTGCCCCACGCATAGATCGAGAAATCTTTGAGCCGCAGCGCGTTCTTGAATACCTGGCTCGTCACGTCGACCCGGCAGAGGGTACGGGGCTTGTTGAACTTGACGACAACGTTTTGCGGCGTTCTCTGGAGCGACTTTCCGCCTCCGTGCCAGAACGTGGTCGGGTCACCATCGATGAGATGTTGGATTGCCGAGGGCTTACCCCCCACGTGGGTGGCAAAGGCCGTGGCATGCTCCGAGAGGTCCAGCGGCGTTTGTGCCGGCAGAACGCTTGGTGCCATCGCCAGGACGCAGAGTGCAAATAGCTTCATGGTGCGCGTGTTGCTGCCGTCATTCGACTCGTGGATCCCACATCCGTGCCGAAGGTTGCCGCTGGCTTGCTTGCACGCGGGGTCGCTGGTGCTTGGTGTGCGACTTTGGATCGTTGCAGCAACCCGCGTCTAAAGGTCGTTTGACTCAAAGACTTCGCCATCCATCCGATTGCCCATCAGGCCGTGAATCCGCGGGTCGACCTCAAAGGTGATATGTCGGACCGATCCGTCGCAGAAGGACATGTTGCATCCGGCCGGGTGGGCACTGCCAAAAGAGATTCCATAGACTTCATCGCCCGCCTTGCCTGGAGTATCGGGCACGGGGGGAGTCTGGAAACTTTCTTCTGGAAAAAAGGGGGGGCGACCTGCCTTGAACGTATAGTAGGTGGTGCGGACCATGTCGTCCTGGTGGCCCGTGTACATGCCCCAGTCGTCTCCCGGATCGCCGCCATTGTAGTGATTGGGATCCACATGTTTTTCACCCAGGATATAAGTTTTGTTTGTGCCGTCGGTAATGTCCTTGATGCGAATTTCGCTTCCTTTGTACGAAACTCCGTTCCAGCCCAGGCTGCGGGCTTCCCCTTTGAAATCAACGCCGTCCGTCAGGAGGGCACCCGTTGCGGGACTGCGTCTCCAGCAGGCAAACGGTGGCGGCCCTGTCCGGGAGTTGAGGTACGAAACATTTCCCACACATGCCGCGTAGTCCGAGTGGGCCCGTTTAACCAGTGTGTACCGGTCGCAGTTGGTAGGGATATTTCCTCCGCCGGGTGCGACCGGGTAAGCAGGGGGCCGTGCGCGTGTCGGGCAACCAAATACCTGAAGATGCATTCCCATCCGATCGGAGTGGGCACGGTGTTTTTCGGTCTGTTGGGAGGCTGGGTCGCTTACGAACCCCATGTCGTAAATTTCCTGCCCTTCCACAAAGGGCAGCACCTGGTAACACCAGCTGCCAGGTTGGTAGCGACCAATACCGCAATTCGCGTCGCCGGTCCAGGCATGGGCCCAACCGCCACTGGGGAAGAAACGGTTCTGGCTTTCATGCAGCAGGCACCCGAGGGTCAGCTGCTTGAGTTGGCTTTTGCACTGCGCGTTACGGGCCGCTTCGCGGGCTGCTTGAACGGCCGGTAGCAACAGGGCGATCAAAATCCCGATGATCGCTATCACCACCAGCAGTTCCACGAGCGTAAAGCCATTTCGGCGTGTTTGAGGTTTCGTTACCATCTCGTATCGCTTTTTATTGGACGGGTCGTTCTCTCGAGATTGTACCAGAAACCACGTTGGTTTGTTCTCGGGTAGATCTACCGGCTTGTTAACTCAAACCGCAAGGGAAAAGCCGGATTGGAGGCTTCGCCAGAAACTTCGCACCCAAGTTCGGTCGTGGCATGGTACCGGGGGGGAATCTCAAGCCGGGGGTGGGTAACGCGAACCTGGTAGATGCCGGGGCGGACCAGTTTCAGCGATTGGTTTCCTGGGGGCAAAACATCCTGGGAAACCGACAATTCGACACTGCCGTTGGCGGTGGTGGTGCCCTGGGCAGGTTCGACGGCCGTGCCTAGAAAATCCTCGGGCACCAGTTCTACCAGGGCCCCCTGTAGCGGGCGGCCATTGAGGGTGACCGTGCAACTAAACGACATGAACCGGGCACTGCCGTCCAAAAACGTATCGATTCGTCCGGCGATTTCCTCGGCTGTGAGTTGGCCGTCGGTGTTGGTGTCATAACGGGCCAGCTCACACCCAATTCCCGGACACGACTTGAGTTCTTCTGCAGAAAGGATCTCGTCGCCGTTGGTGTCATGCATTTCAACGGCCATCCGGGCGGCCGATGCCGGGTTGATGGACGATTTTCCACTGCAGCCGACTGCTAATCCAACGCCTGCCCCTACGAGGATGGCAACCGTTTTTTGCCAGGCACACAGAGAACCGGCGGACCGGAGCTGCACAAACTGGCTGGGCCAAAAAAATCGACGGCCTGTGTTCATTAAAGCTCGCCCAGGTCTACCGTGAGTTCATCTTTACGATTTCCTAAACGCCGATGGAGTTCCGGGTCAACGTTGTAACTCACATAGCGTACCGAACTGTCGCCAAAAGACATGTTGCAGCCGGCAGGGTGGGCACTCCCGAAGGAGGTGCGATGTCGATCTGAATGCATCATGCCAGGGGTGTCTTCCACCGGGGTTGCTGTTCGCACGGGGCCCAGGCTGGGGTTTTCGTTGTAGTAGGTCACCCGGTACATGTCATCCTGCATGCCGGTGTACATGTTCCAGTCGTCGCCCCAGTCAAAACCATCGTAGTATTGTTCTGAGTCGACATGTTTTTCGCCCAGCAGGTAAGTCTTGCTGGTTCCGTCGGTCACATCTCCGGGCCCGATTTTGCTGCCCTGGAAGGAGAGGCCGGTAAAGTTGATGCACTGCAGGCGGGCGACCCAGTCAAACGCCTCGCCGGGGGTGGGTCCCGAGTCAGGGTAATTGACTGATTTCCAGCATTCACCACCGGGGCCAGCGTGAGGTTGGGGGCCGCCGCCAGCCGGTACGCAGCCAACTTGCCCGGGTACGGGACTGAAAAGATCTCCTGCATTGGCCGCATAGCAGGTGCGGACCTGCCCCGGCGGGGTCCAGACATTTCCCCAGCAGCAGCCGCGGCCAAATACTTCGTTGCCACGACGAGACGGACAGTTGAAGCCTGGCACCGGGGTCGTTAGTCGGAGCGTGTGCCCTCGTTTGGTGACGGTCAACTTTTGGCCCAGCGTCTTCTCCAACCCGATAAACGATCCCGCATCGTAAAGTTCCTGGGCCTCGACGTAGGGTAGGATCGCAAAGACCCACGAGCCAGGCTGGGTTCGGCCCACGCCGCAGTTGGGATCTCCCAGCCAGCCTGGTCCCCAACCACCGCTTGGGTAGAAACCGTGTTGCTCCAGGTGCAAGTGGCAGCCAAGCGAAAGTTGCTTGAGGTTGTTTTTGCACGCGGCACGTCGCCCCGCTTCCCGGGCCGCTTGAACCGCCGGTAGCAACAGTGCCACCAGGATCCCGATGATGGCAATCACCACCAACAGTTCAACCAAGGTAAACGCCCGCAGAACACGGCAGCCCCGCAGAGTACGACAGCGTGGAGCCATTGGCAGTCTCTTCAGGCAGGTTGGGTGGTTCAAAACAAGTGGGGGCGCGGTGTGCGCATCGTAAAGAACGGCCCGTTTTGCGTCAAATCTAATGTGTTGTAGCTGCGATCGGCCCCACCTTGACCGAAGCATTACCCGCAGCCAACCTGCACTTGCTGCTTTGCCCTGTTGGGGGCCGCTGGCACTGGTGGATGAGCTCATTTGTCAATTTTTATTTAATTTTTGTTCACAAACGCTTGATTTTCTCACTCGATTCGGTAAGACTGGAGTCGCGGGGAAGTGCTGCCGCAACAGCCTTCATTAACGGTAGGCGGTGGCGATGTGGATAGCAATGGTTATCTGGGGGGGGGGGGGGGGGGGGGGGGGGGGGGGGGGGGGGGGGGGGGGGGGGGGGGGGGGGGGGGGGGGGGGGG
>JAKVCB010000007.1 GCA_022448345.1 Pirellulales bacterium | reverse complement strand
GAGGTGCGTTTCAAGCATCTTTGCGAAATCCATGCGATAGAGTTGGTCCCCCGAAAGGATTAGCACATGGTCAATCTCTGGTTGGGACAGATAGCGAAGATTCTTGCGAACCGCATCGGCTGTGCCCTGGAACCAGTCTTCAGTATTGCAGTCAAAGGTTTGTTGGGCCGCTAAAATCTCCACAAAGCCGCCGTCAAAAACATCGAAATTGTATGTGCCTGAATTGTGTCAATACGTAAATTTGGTTGAGGCCGCTGTTAAGGCAGTTGGAAAGTGGGATATCAATAAGGCGATACTTCCCGGCCAGTGGCACAGCTGGTTTAGAACGATAAAAGGTAAGTGGCTGCAGTCGTGTACCACGCCCCCCACCAAGTACAACAGCGACCACGTTCTTCATAATTTCACGGCTCTTGGTTCAGGTGACGGTAGTACAGCGATTGAGGGTGTTGGGCTGCAGAAATAGAATTCCTTACTTGATCACAAAATTTACTAATCGCCCTGGCACGACAATCTCTTTAATAATCGATTTTCCGGCCAACAACGCCGCAATCTTGGGATCTTCCTTGGCGGAGGTCAGCATAGTTTGTTGATCGGCATCAGGCGGTACGTTGATTTTGCTGCGGACCTTACCCCGAATTTGGACTGCCACCTCGACCAGGGGTTCTTTAACCAGTTCGTGGTTAAATTCGGGCCAAGGAGCACAGGCAATCGACTCTTGCTGGCCAAGCGTTTGCCAAAGTTCTTCTGCGATGTGGGGTGCAAATGGGGATAGCAAGAGAACAAAACTGGTCATAGCTTCATGGGGCCGCGACTTTTCTTTGGTAAAGAAGTTAGTGAACTCCATCATTCGCGCTATCGCTGTGTTGAAGCGAAGATCGGAGATGTCCTCCGTAACGGCTTTAATAGTTTGGTGGAGCACGCGATTCTGCTCAATGCTGGGTGGTGTGTCGACCACGGACGCGTTGAGCATCATTTCTTCAGATCTTTCATCGACGATCATTCGCCAGGCACGTCCCAGAAAACCATAAACACCACTTACGCCGTCCATACTCCAGGGTTTGGTTGCCTCCAGGGGCCCCATAAACATCTCGTAAAGCCTTAGCGAATCGGCTCCAAATTCAGCAACGACGGTATCTGGATTGACAACATTGCCACGACTCTTGGACATTTTCTCGTTGTTTTCTCCCAGGATCATCCCTTGATTAACAAGTTTTTGGAACGGTTCAGGGGTGCTTACAACGCCGCGGTCATAAAGTACCTTGTGCCAAAAGCGGGCATAGAGCAGATGCAAGACGGCGTGTTCTGCGCCGCCAACGTAAAGATCAACAGGCATCCATGCTTTTTCGATATCTGGGTCAATGACCGCCTGGTCATTTTGGGGGTCGAGAAACCTCAAGTAATACCAACAAGAACCTGCCCACTGAGGCATGGTATTGGTCTCGCGCTTGAATCGTTTTCCATCGATGACCGGGTAAAGCCATTCATCGGGCGCCTTATCCAGCGGTGGTTCAGGCCGCCCATGTGGTTGAAAGTCATCCAGATGTGGTAGATCAACGGGTAGCTCATCGGGACTAACCGGTTGTACGCGGCCAGTTGATTTTCCGTCGCCATCCAGTTCGTGCAGAATAGGAAATGGTTCCCCCCAAAAACGTTGCCGTGAGAAGAGCCAGTCGCGAAGTTTGTAGTTCACCGCTTCGCGTCCGAGCCCGGAGTCTGCCAGATCGCCAGCAATTTTTTGTTTGAATTCATCGGTCGATAGTCCGTCGTAGGGACCTGAGTTCACCGCCAAGCCGGTTCCGCAGAAGACCTGTTTGCCAGCGAGAATTGTCTCGGCATCTGTTTTTGAGACTGACGTTCCCGGATCGACAACAGTTTGAATTGGAATATCAAATTGTTGGGCAAATTCGAAGTCTCGTTCGTCATGTGCCGGCACGGCCATGATTGCGCCTGTGCCATAGCTGCTCAAGACATAGTCGGCGACCCAAATTGGCATGAGCGCATTATTGACGGGATTGATGGCATGTGCACCGATGAATACACCGGTCTTTTGTTTTGCAAGTTCCGTCCTGTCACGATCGCTCTTGTGGGCAGCTGCATCACAATATGCCTGAACCGTTGCTGCGTGGGCCGGTGTTGTCAGTCGTTTGACAAAAGGATGCTCCGGCGCAATGACCATGTAGGTGGCTCCATAGAGCGTATCAGGTCGTGTTGTATAAATCCGCAGCGATTCAGGTCCAGGTCTGCGGGGGAAACCTGCAGTGCGACGCGCTGTTTTCCATCCGTCGAAATCGCTCTCAGACCCGATGAAAAAATCGACTTCGGCACCTTGGCTCCGGCCAATCCAGTTTCGTTGCAATGCTTTAATGCCTTCGTGCCAATCAAGGTCATTAAGGTCATTTTCGAGTCGGTCGGCGTAGGCGGTGATCCGAAGCATCCACTGACGGAGCGGCATTCGCACGACAGGATGGGCACCCCGTTCGCTTTTGCCATCAATGACTTCTTCGTTGGCGAGAACCGTTCCCAAGGCAGGGCACCAATTGACCGGCGCCTCGCTTTGAAAAGCAAGCCGGTGATCGTTTTGATAATCGTGAATGGCATCGTCACCTAAGGCGACGGTGTCAGCGGGAATAGGAAGTTCGCTAATTGGGCGACCACGCTGCTGATCTTCATCGAACCAGGTATCGTAGATTTGCAGAAAGATCCATTGAGTCCAGCGAAAGAAATCAACGTCTGTTGTTGCCAGTTCACGGTCCCAGTCGTAACTGAAGCCGAGCATTTTGAGTTGACGCCGAAAATTATCAATATTTTTCTCGGTTTGAATTCGCGGGTGCTGTCCCGTCTTAATGGCATATTCCTCAGCTGGCAGTCCAAAAGAGTCAAACCCCATCGGGTGGATGACACTCTTGCCTTGCATGCGGGCTGTCCGACATACAATGTCGGTAGCGGTGTAGCCTTCTGGATGGCCTACGTGCAAACCATTGCCGCTGGGATAAGGAAACATGTCCAGGACGTAAAGCTTGCCTGCACCAGGTTCTGGCAATCTGGGTGTGGCAAAAATTCGGTGTTTTTCCCAATGGGCTTGCCATTTGGGTTCAATCGAGGCAGGGTTGTAGCGAGGCATGGGCAGGATTACCAGAAGGAGGCAGCAATGGTTCAGGTCGCAGTCAAAAGCGCAGGCGAATCAATGACCGGTCCGATTCTACCGGTTTCTCCCGCCGGCGGGAACGCAGGAGCAGCAGGTTGACGGCTTTTGCAGAACGCAATTAGGATAACCGGTGCGATATTAGGATAATTGGTGCGATGGGTCGGTTTTTTAGGATGAATTCAAGGTCAGGCTCCGTGCCCCCAGAGTTTGGCGACCGACATTTGCGGTGGGAGTATTGTTGAAGGTTCAGGTCCACTCAAAATTATAGATTTCTTACTCAGTAAGCCAAAGCTTTTATGGATACCACCAAAGTTGCAATTATTGGCCTCGGCACCGTTGGATCAGGCGTCGCACACCTGTTGTTGGATCACGGTGATCGAACTGCCCGGCATGCGGGACGGACACTCTGGTTGGAGAAAGCGGTCGTCCAGGACCTCAGCAAACAGCGTGGTTGCGATCTTCCCGAGGGTGTTTTGACCGATCGCATCGAGGACGTCATTGAAGATTCCCAGATCACCGTGGTAGCCCAGTTGATTGGAGGCTTGGAACCTGCCCGTACGATTATGCTTCAGCTGCTTGAGAATGGCAAAGATGTGGTTACCGCCAACAAGGCACTACTTGCCGAACATGGCCCCGAACTGTTCGATCGTGCACGCGAGTTGGGAAGATCGATTGCTTTTGAAGCATCTGTGGCGGGTGGAATTCCCATCATTGCAAATATTGGCCAGTGTTTGTCTGCTAACCAGATTGAATCGATCGATGGCATTCTTAACGGTACAAGCAACTTTATCCTCAGCAAGATGTATCAGGAGGGGGTTGCCTATGCCGACGCGGTAGCTGAGGCCCAGCAACTTGGTTACGCTGAAGCTGATCCAACGATGGATGTTGATGGTACCGATACAGCACAGAAGCTGGCTATTCTCGCACATCTTGGTTTTGGTGCCCGCGTTCACTGGCAGGATATTCCTTGTGTGGGGATCGATACACTGGATAGTACGGATGTTCGCTATGCGCAGGAAATGGGTTACCAGATCAAGTTGCTGGCGGTCGCCCGTCTGGCGGGTGATGGGTTGGACCTGTACGTATCGCCGACACTGGTACAGTCGGGTCGACCTTTGGCCGAGGTTGGAGGCGCCTACAATGCTATTCGTGTCGTCGGTGAAGCTTTCGGCAACCTGTTTTTTTATGGTCAGGGTGCCGGCCAGATGCCGACCGCTTCGGCCGTAGTCGCAGATATGATTGATACAGCGGTTGGGCGTACCGCGCTTACATTTCGAACGTTAGAGCTTTGGTCTGGCAGAAAAGCCCGAGTATCCTCCAATGATTTTGCACAGGCTCAGGGTCGGTTCTATCTACGTACTGAAGTCGAAGACCACCCAGGGGCATTAGCTCAGATTACGCACATTTTAGGGGAGAACAAGATTTCAATTGCTTCGATCCTACAGCACGAACCACCGGATCAATACAGTCCTGGAGACCTTCCTCGAACCGTTCCACTTGTCATCATGACACATTTGACGAGTGAGGGTGCAACAAAGACTGCTTGTGAACGCATTGATAAGCTTGATTGTACGTGTGGGCCAGCCGTCCGCATGTGGGTGCGAGATTGAACATCACACCACCTGTTCAAGAGGAGAACTTGAGGCCACTTGAAATTAAAAAAAGCGACCCCAAAACCAAGCGATAGTTAAGATGAAATTCGCGATAATCATCCCTGACGGTGCGGCTGACGAGCCGCAGGAGGAACTGGACGGACAGACTCCGCTTGAGGCAGCCTGCACGCCCCATATGGACCAGATTGCCGCCCAAGGCGTGGTTGCCCGTGCTTGCCACACACCACCAGATCTCCCGGCTGGGTCTGAAATTGGTAATTTGAGCCTGTTGGGTTATGACCCGCAGGCGAATTTTACCGGTCGGGCACCGATGGAGGCTGCAGCCCAGGGAATCACTCTGGGTCCCAACGATTGGGCCATCCGTTGCAATCTGGTCACGATCACCGACCAAATCATGAAGGATTTCACGGCAGACCATATTACAACAGCCGAATCAACAGATCTTCTAAATTCAGCACAGTCGGAAATTGCCTCCCGAGAGAAATTTGGAGGCGCGCTTGAGTTCGTACCTGGGGTCAGCTATCGAAATCTGTTGATTTGGCGAGGAAACAACCACGCTGTCCCCTTTACGGCTGAAACAGTCACCACTGCACCGCACGATATTACGGATCAAGCGGTCCTGGACTTTCATCCCCTTGGGCCCGGGAGCGACCTGTTGAACGAGTTGATGGAGAACTCGGTCGAGTTATTCACCGATCATCCGGTGAACGTAGTGCGTCAGGGACATGGCAAGTTGCCGGCAACCAATATCTGGCTATGGGGGCAAGGCCTTGCCCCCAAGCTGCGACCCTTCGCCGAGGAATACGGTCCCCGTGGGGCCATGATCACAGCAGTTGATTTATTGCGAGGCATTGCATCCTTGATCGGTTGGGAACGGATTGAAGTTGACGGTGCCACCGGCTATCTCGATACCGACTATGCTGCAAAGGGGCGGGCTGGTGTTGATGCACTCAACCGATTTGAGATTGTGTGTGTTCACGTAGAAGCTTCCGACGAAGCATCCCACGAGGGTCGCTGTGACGAAAAAGTGAAGGCTCTGGAGAAAATTGATGCGCATATCGTTGGTCCCATGCTTGATGAACTGTTGAGCCACGACCAGTGGCGGATCATGGTTTCACCCGATCACCCTACCTTGTTACGCACCAAGGCACATCACCATGGCAATGTGCCTGTTGCGATGGCAGGTACGGGGATCGAACCCGACACGTTTATACGTTATGGCGACAGCAATGCGAACGAATCTGGCCTTGTGTTTGATGCAGGATGGAAGATGATGAAGTGGTTCATTAATTAGGCACGAGTCAGGTTAGCCTTTTGGGGCCGAAGCAGCGGTGGTTTTACGGTTTTGCGCTGGTCCCACTAGTTTTCGAAAAACCGATACATGACGAGATGCATAACTGTGTGGTTTAATATGAGCCACGTACAATTCCTTTAACTCTAATTCTTTTATTTCCAATGCCTTTGATTGTCCAAAAATTTGGCGGCACAAGCGTTGCCGATGCAGAGAAGATCCAGGTTGCCGCAAGAAGAGCTATTCAGGCCCAACAGCAGGGTAACCAGGTGGTTGTGGTAGTCAGTGCGATGGGGAAGCAGACCGATATGCTGGTTGATCTGGCTGATCAGCTTTGTGAGGACCCTCCAGCTCGAGAGATGGACATGCTGCTTTCGACGGGTGAACAGGTGAGCGTGGCGTTGATGGCCATCGCAATCCACTCGCTCGGGCATAAAGCGGTGAGTCTGACTGGTGGTCAGATCGGAATCCGGACCGACAGTTCCCACACCAAGGCAAGAATTCAGTCGATTTCGACCGGCCGGATGCGCCAGCTTCTAGACGACGGCAATATCATTATTGCTGCTGGATTTCAGGGGATTGATGAAGCTTTTAATATCACCACTTTGGGACGTGGAGGCAGTGATACGACCGCTGTAGCCCTTGCTGCTGTGCTGGAGGCCAGTGTTTGTGAGATTTACACCGATGTTGATGGTGTTTTTACAACCGATCCCCGCCTGGTTTCTGAAGCTCGTAAAATGAATCAGGTGAGTCACGATGAAATGCTGGAACTTGCGAGTCTGGGTGCTGGGGTAATGCACAGCCGCTCGATCGAATTTGGCAAGAAATTCAACGTCCCCATTCATATTCGCAATAGTGCCGTTTTTAATGATGAAATGGGAACGATTGTGGGGCCGATGCCAGAATCGGAAGAGCGATCGGTCAGTGGGGTGGCGCTCATCAAAAAAGAAGCCCGTATTACCATCCGGGGAGTACCGGATCAGCCTGGGACCAGCCTAAGTATTTTTCTTCGCCTGTCGGAAGTAAATCTGGCGGTTGATATGATCGTGCAAAATGTAGGTGCTGAGGGACAGGCAGATATTTCATTCACCGTACTGGATTCTGATTTACGCGAAGCACTGCAGGCTGTCGAAAAGGCTGCCGCTGAGTTGGGCGCCCAGGGGATTACGCATGACGCGAACGTCTCAAAGGTGTCGATAGTGGGGCTCGGTATGGCGACTCAGACCGGCGTTGCCGATCGAATGTTTCGTGCTCTTGCCGATACGGATGTGAATATCGAGGCTATTACGACAAGTCAAATCAAGGTGTCGGTGCTGGTGGAACAAGAAAAGGCGATGGATGCCTTGCTGGCGGTTCACAGGGAGTTTGAGCTCGAAAAGCCTGCGCGGGCACGGGTCACCTACTCAGATTTGGCAACGGCAGAAAAACGAACCGATGCAAGTACGGTTGTTGATCGACTCCAACACATGGAAGAATTGACGATCGAGGGTGTCGTACTTGACCAATCGCAGGCCCGCGTGACCATGGCATTAGTCCCTGACCAACCAGGCATTGTTGCGCGGATATTTGAGGCAGTGGCTGCCGAAGATGTGCTTGTCGACATGATCGTGCAAAGTATGGGGACTGATGGCTACGCGAATGTTAGCTTTACAGTGCCCCGCAAAAGTGTGGATCAAGCCAGGAGTGTTGTCGGAAAGCTGGCCGCCGAGTTGGGCGGCAGTATCACCCACGAGCCGGAGATAGACATTCTCTCAGTTTTCGGAATCGGTATCCGTAGCCACACTGGGGTTGGGACGCGAACGTTTCAGGCACTCCTAGAAGCGGGTATCAATGCCGAAATGATCAATACGAGTGAAATTCGCCTGAATGTTGCGGTTGCATCGGGCAAAGGTGAGGCAGGGCTGGCTGCGCTGAAAGAAGCGTTTCGAGACGTTTTGAGTGAAGTAGATTAACAAGTTCCGCCCTGTATTTTTCCGTGTCCCGATTGTCCGGCTGCGCCACCGGGCTTCAAATTCCTTCTCCCATTACGTCATTGAGCACATCTTCAGAAACGTAGATTGGCAAAAGGGGGTTGCACGTCACTGCCACGGCAATCGCATCGCTTGGCCGGCAATCGATTTCAGTCAATTCGCCGTCATGCCGAATTCGCAGTTTGGCGAAGTAAGTGTGGTCTTTCAGTTCGCTGATCATAACATCCTGGAAATCCGCACCGAGTGTTTCGACGGTATTAACCAGGAGATCATGTGTCAGTGGCCTTGGAGCCTCGAGTTGTTTGACACGGCGGTCAATACTGGTTGCCTCGAATATACCGATCAAGATTGGGAACATCCGATCCCCATCGACCTCCTTCAGGTAAATAACTTGTTGATCGTTGATTTCGCTGATGATAATTCGCGAAAGTTCCATCGAAACGGGCATGATGCATATCCTCTTGCTGAGCGGCGCGCTGAAAGACCGTAGCCAGCCACTGCTGCGGTCTGTATTCATTATAGCTGGAATGTCGACCAAGAGACCAGTATGCAGTTAACCTGGTATGCAAATAAAGAACGAGTATATGAAAAATGAAGCGGTGGGGTTCTTTAAAAGAGAGGTTCCCTGTCTTGCGGAGAATGATCAGGGAGCGATGAGGAAACATTTTTTAATCGCCGGCAAGTTTTTCTATTGCAATTTTGATTGAGTCAAGCTGCGCCTGGGCTTCGGCAAGGCTTTCACGCTGCTGGGCAACGACGTTGGCCGGAGCTTTGTTGACAAAGTTCTCGTTGGCGAGTTTCTTATTAATCGATTCGATGCGCCCTGCAAGATCCTCAAGCTGTTTGCCAAGGCGAGCTCGTTCGACATCGACGTCGAAAAAAGCGCTAATGTCAAGGTGTACTTCCAGACCGGCCAGCGCTTCACTGGCCGACCTTTGGGGCGATGTTGTGTCAGGACCCAACGCTTTAGCGGTAGCTTTGGCCATCGAGCTGAAATAGGGTTGCATTGGTTCGAGCAGCTTGGCAACGGATGGGTTGCACCGCACGTGAAAGTCAACCGGTTCCCTGGTCGGCAGGTTGTTTTCGGTACGGATTTTTCTCACCGCGCCGAGTACGGCCTGGAATTGCGCAAATTGTTCCTCGATTGCAGGGTCTTGATACGAGGCATTGGTGTCGGGCCACGGTGCAACACAAACACTTTCCGCTGCTGCGACTGGTTCGGGTAAACCTCGAGTGGGAGCGACCTCATTGAGTCGTTGCCAAACTTCCTCGGTGAGGAATGGAATTAGCGGGTGGAGTAACCGCAGGATGGTATCGAGTGCATGTGCTAAAACACGCTGAGCGGTTGTGCGCTCTGCGGCAACGGCAAACCGGGTTTTGGTCATTTCTACGTAAAAACTACAAAATTCGTCCCAGGCAAAATCGTAGAGGGTGCGAGCGGCGTCTGCGTACCGGTATTCGTGGAGGGCCGAGGTTACTTGTTGTGTAACGGTCGTGAGTCGCGACAGGAGCCACCGGTCTTCGAGTCGCAATTTTTCCGAGTCGACGGGGCCCGCTTCGTATTCGGAGAGATTCATCAGGGAGAATCGGGAGGCATTCCACAACTTGTTGCAAAAGTTGCGACCGAGTTCAAACCGATCACTCACCACCGACCCGCGTTGTAATGTTTGGTCTTCTTCCGATTCTGCCCACTGGGTACGGAACGGCTCATTACATTTCTGACACTCAATTCTGGGAAGCCGACGGTTCTTCTTGGTTTGTTTCACGAGGGCCTGGCAGTGAGGGCACTCGAAATCGACAGGCATTCGCACGTCCTGAGTCTCAGTGGTCAGGTAGGCGATACCAAAGCGAAGAGCATCTGCTCCAAATTTCTCAATCACGTCGACCGGGTCGACCCCATTGCCTTTACTCTTGGACATGGTTTCGCCATATCCATCGAGGATTTTAGGATGGACATACACTTCTTTGAAGGGAATGCCGTTCATGTTGTAAAGCCCTGTGAGCACCATCCTCGCTACCCAGAGTGTGATGATATCGCGACTTGTGACAAGCGTGCTGGTTGGATAGAACTTGGCGAGTTCACCGGTGTTTTCTGGCCAGCCTAAGGTGGAATGTGGCCACAGAGCGCTCGAGAACCAGGTGTCGAGGACGTCATCTTCCTGCCTGAACCAGTTGTCCTTCTCCAGGCAGTTGATGACTTCGGGATCATTTTCGCTTCGTACACACACAAAGACTTTGGTGATCTTACCATTTTCTTCTTCTTGCTTGATTGATAACCGGTCCGCTTTTTTGAAATCCGCCAACCCGTCGAGCATCCGATGGAGTTGCGTTGTCGCATTCGAAGCGGCTGCTGGATGATCAGGTAGTCTTTCCTGATTCAAGGTCCATACAGGAATTCGGTGTCCCCACCAAAGTTGACGGCCGATTGGCCAGTCTCGCTTTTCACCGAGCCAGTCAAGATAACCTTTGGCATAACGTTTGGGTACAATGGTCACACGACCATCGGTGACGGCATCCATGGCTGATTGGGCCAGTTGATCCATTTTCACGAACCACTGGTCAGCGAGGTACGGTTCGATGGGCGTTTTCGAGCGATCGGAATGGGCCAGATCAATTTCACGGTCTTCAATTTCTGGTAGCAAACCTTGCGATTCAAGGTCGGCGACGACCTTTTCCCGGGCTTTCTTGATTTTAAGGCCTACATAGGGGCCAGCATTTTCATTGAGTGTTCCATCGGGATTGATAATGTTGATCGCACCAATTTCCTGGTTGCGTTTCCAGACATCGTAGTCGTTCGGGTCGTGGGCTGGTGTAATTTTTACGCTGCCAGATCCGAGTTCTGGTTTTGCCCAGGGATCGGCGATGATTGGAATCTCACGTTCGACCAGCGGGAGTAGAAGTTTGCGACCGTCACGCGCCATATCTCGAAGCTGTTCGAGTCCGGCGAGTTTCGTTTTTCGGTGAACTTCTAGGGCTGTGATTTGCTCCTTAAGGAAAGGTTGGTCTTTTTCTGGAGCGGAGGCAAGTTTTTCGACAAGACTCAATTTTACTTTCTCAAGGGCAGCTGCCGGGTCTGGATGAACAGCGACTGCCGTATCACCAAGCATCGTTTCAGGTCGCGTTGTGGCAATGGTCACGTGCGTCGGTTCACCCCGTTGCGGGTCAATTACGGGATAATTGATATGCCAAAAGTGGCCTTTGACCGTTTCGTGGAAGACTTCGTCATCGCTCACAGCGGTTTGTAGAAAGGTATCCCAATTGACCAGGCGCTTGCCACGGTAGATTTTGTCGTCCTGGAAAAGTTGGAAAAACGTTTCACGCACTGCCCGGGCACAGGTGTCATCGAGGGTGAAGCGAGTTCGTTTCCAGTCGCAGCTACACCCAAGTTGTTTGAGCTGTCCCAGGATCCGGGCCTCGTATTGCTCCTTCCAGTTCCAAATGCGTTTGACAAGTCCCTCGCGCCCCAAATCGTGCCTCGATTGTCCTTCCTCTTCCAGTAACCGTCGTTCCACGACAGCTTGCGTGGCAATTCCGGCGTGGTCCGTCCCCGGCATCCAGAGCACGTTGTAGCCTTGCATCCGTTTCATCCGGACGAGAATGTCCTGCAAGGTGTTGTTCAGCGCATGCCCCAGGTGGAGTGCTCCAGTGACATTGGGCGGAGGGATGACGATCGTATACGGAGGGCTGGGGTCATTCGGGTCGGCATGAAAATAGCCGCAACGTTCCCAGAACGGGTACCAGCGTTCCTGGGCCCCAGCATGGTCATATTGGGAGGGCAGATCTTGGAGCGATACTTCGGAAGTGGCTGTCATGATTGAATCGGTAGAGCCCTAGAACTCAGCTGTTAGAACACGGTACAGAGACGCAACAAAGCAGGGAAGGGATTAGTTATTCTCGTCCTTGATCAATTTGTACTCAATGCTGTCAACCAGCGCGTTCCAACTCGCTTCAATGACGTTTTCATGTACACCGACGGTACCCCACACTTCGCCATCGGCATCACGACTTTCGATTACGACTCGAACGGCGGCAGCCGTCGCTGCCTCGGAATTGATGACCCGTACTTTGTAATCCACAAGACACATGTCTGCCAACTTTGGAAACACGGTGTAAAGTGCCTTTCTGATTGCGTTGTCGAGGGCATTTACCGGACCATCGCCCTCGGCAACCTCGTAGAACGTACGGTCTTCGATCCGTAGTTTAACCGTCGCGACGGTAGTCGGTTCCTGTTTCTGATTCTCCACCTCCACATTGACTTGGTAGTTGATGCGCTCGAAGTGGGGAGAAAATGTTCCCGCAGCCCGTTTTACTAGCAGGTCAAAAGAGGCCTCGGCGGCTTCAAATTGGTATCCGCGGTTTTCCATCTCAACAACCTGGTGAAGCAATTTATCCATGAGCGCTTTGTCGTGCTCAAGGTCGTGCTTGGTCGCCAAGGCAATGATATTTGATCGTCCCGAGAGTTCACTGACCAGCACGCGGCGTTCGTTGCCTACCGTTTCGGGTGGAATGTGTTCGTAACTCGTGACTGCTCGATTAATAGCATGGACGTGCATTCCACCCTTGTGGGCAAATGCACTCGGTCCGACGAAGGGCTGGTTAGAGCGGAAGTGCAAATTAGCAACCTCATAAACGTAACGAGAAAGTTCCGTCAGATGCTTGACTCCATTTCCGCTCAATAACTCGTAACCATCTTTCTTGATAGCCAGATTGGCCATGATCGCAATCAAGTCAGCATTGCCACATCGTTCACCAAGTCCATTGATTGTGCCCTGAACGTGGATCGCTCCGGCATCTATGGCCGCTAAAGAATTTGCTGCTGACAGATCACAATCATTGTGTGTATGGATACCAAGTGGAACATCGACTACCGACAAGGCTTCCTTGGTAATCGCTGCGATCTCTTCAGGCAGGCTCCCACCATTGGTGTCACACATCACTACCAGCATCGCTCCACCCTCAACGGCCGATTGGATCGTTTTTCGGGCGTAATCCGGGTTCGCTTTCCAGCCATCAAAAAAGTGTTCGGCATCGTAGATGATGTCGCGCCCTGCCGCGTGCAGGTAGGCGACTGTCTCGCGAATCATCACCAGATTTTCTTCCAGCGATACCCGCAGTACTTCTGTGGCGTGGAAGTCATGCGTCTTCCCCACGATGGTCAGAACGGATGCTTGTGATTCCAGCAGCGCCTTCATGCCGGGATCTTCGGCTGCCGTAATGTCCTTTCGCCGCGTCATGCCAAATGCACACACGCGACTGTTGTTCAGTGGATTTTCTGCGAGCCGTTGGAAAAATTCTGCATCTTTGGGGTTCGAAAGGGGATAGCCGCCTTCGATGAAATCGAAGCCAAGTTCATCGAGTCTTCGGGCAATCAGAAGCTTGTCCTCAAGCGAAAAATTGACCCCTTCACCTTGTGCGCCATCGCGAAGGGTTGTGTCGTAGATCTCGATTCGTGTCATCGCGCTATCGTTTACCAGTCTGATTTGGACAGGTTGCCAC
Source organism: Pirellulales bacterium (assembly GCA_022448345.1). Lineage (GTDB taxonomy): Bacteria > Planctomycetota > Planctomycetia > Pirellulales > Lacipirellulaceae > JAKVCB01. Next base: position 50,788 of record JAKVCB010000007.1, on the reverse strand, counting down.
GCCCGTCAAAGGTTGGCATCGCAACAAGTTGCTTATGGGCTCCACCATTACCAGAAGGAATGTCGTTGTCATAAAAAAACCCCGAGGCTTTTGGGGCCTCAGGGAAGTGTGTATCGATCCGCAACCGAAACCGACCCTAGGGCTGCCCTCTCAGCATAATTGTGAGGATTCCAGCGCCGTATGCGACACCAAAAATCATCTTGCAGGAGGGGTACATCATGGATGCCTTCTACTCTAGATGAGCCAGTGGTTTTGCGATAGGGGAACTGTAGCGGGCCCGCTGATCCGGGGCAAGTTACCCGACTGTTCCAACTCTCTGGCGCATCCCTACCAATTGGCAGCCACGTCAATTGGCATCGTAGTGCACCACGATGTCACCGGATGCACGAAATACGATTCTGGCCCGCCAGCCACATGGCCAACAGTATTCGACGATCCCTCGTTGGAAAAGTCCGACCCGGCTCGACGATATCGGTGCGCCAGTGCAACAGGATGGCAAGCAAACTTCAACCTCATAGCAGCAACAGCGACAATCTGCCGGGTTGACGATTTCCAGCGCGGCGGGAGTCGTACCAGGGTGACACACCAGAAATCTTCTTGCGCTAAGGTGCAATTTGTGTTCACACACAGAGACTGGAATGCAGGTGGCCACAGCGGGGTCGATGGTTTCATCCGCAACGACATGATCCGAGGGGCTGACTAACCGGGACTTGGGTTCTCCCTCATCGGGAGGCAGGGGAGCCTCAACACGGGTTGGCTCATTTTGGGCAAAGATGAATGGGGGTGCCACCGACAGCGAATTGGCTGCTGCCGTTGGTTGGACTGCCGTTGGCTGGGCGGTGGCCACAACGGGTTGCTTTGGCGATGCCGCCGTTTCTCGTTGAACGACAGTATTGATGGCAACCAGTGCCCCAAAGCCTGCCAGAATGGTGATCCTATGAATTCTGTACCCTGATTGCTTTGTTTCCATCGAGAACCCTTTTTTTCCGGCCAATAAAACGCGTACACCCGTCGGGAAAAGACGCTCACCCGTCTGCACTAGTGTAGCATTCTGTGAGGATAGCGGGGAGTGGGCAATTTCACAAAATGTGGGGCCACCTTTATGACCGACGTGTGTCGAGTGAGTGTCCCAAAACCATTCTTGGTGACTAGCAGGTGGTTTTCCTCGGTAGAGGGGGTGTCAGTGAGGTTGGCGTTGAATTTTCAATGCGTCCAAAAGAAGACCGAGGTGACACCTCTCTGGGAAATTACCTTCTCGAGCCGCTACGCGATGTCGATAGGCTTTTCTTCTTCGGTTTCTTCCTCTTCTTCGTCTTCGTACTCGCCTTCTTCTTCGTCTTCGTACTCGCCTTCTTCTTCGTCTTCGTACTCGTCTTCTTCTTCGTCCTCGTACTCGTCTTCTTCTCCGTCCTCGTACTCTTCGTGCTCTTCTTCTTCTCCTTCTTCTTCGTACTCATCTTCTTCGTGTTGGTCTTCTTCTTCGGTTTCCTCTTCTACGGTCCATGGAACGTTCTGAGAAGTGTCGCTGCTTTCGGATTCCAGATTTTCTATGGATTCCTGGCTGGCTAGAGGGGCGACTGTTTGACTGGTTACTTCCCGTTTTAGGTCAACTTTATTTCGATCCATTACGGAGTTGTTTTCGGCCGCCGAAGATGGGGCGGTAGTAGACCCTTGTTGGTCGGGATCTTGCGGAGCATTCATGTCTTCCCACTGCTGAAGTGAGACCAGGACTTCGCGTGCTTGGGCACCGTTGTACTCACCGACAACGCCATCTTCGGCCATAAAGTCAATGAGCCGTGCGGCCCGTCCATAACCGATTCCCAGTGTTCGTTGCAAAAGGGAGACACTTCCACGGCGTTCACGTACGACGACATCGACAGCCGCTTCGTAGAGCTCATCCCGGTTTTTGAAGTTGTCTGCCGTTGCAGCTTCTTTTTCATCCTTAGTTTTCAATTCCAGAAGTTCGTGTGCAAATTGGGGGTCGTCAGTACCCACGAAATCAACGACGTTTGAGATTTCGTCATCAGAGAGAAAGGTTCCTTGCCCACGAAATAAGGTACTACTTCCCGGCGAGAGGAACAGCATATCGCCGTTCCCCAGCAGTTTTTCGGCTCCTGATTCGTCAAGTACAACACGACTGTCGGTACGGCTGGCGACTTGGAAAGCGATACGGGCAGGCAAGTTAGACTTGATTAATCCCGTGATCACATCAACGGTGGGTTTTTGCGTTGCGAGGATCAAATGAATACCCACAGCGCGACTTTTTTGGGCCAGGCGGATGATGTGTTGTTCGACATCTTTACCGGATGTCATCATCAGGTCAGCCAGTTCGTCTGCTACAATAACGACATAGGGAAGTTGTCGTGGGATTTGTTCCCACTCGGTTTCGCTTTTGGGCCGTACTCGTTCGCGGAGTTCTTCATCCCCAAGTTGATTGAAGACGCTCACGTGTCTGACTCCGGCACGGGCCAGGAGTTGATATCGTTCTTCCATTTTGTCGACTGCCCATGACAAAATGGCTTCCGCTTTTTGCATGTCGGTGACAACTGGGTGCATCAGATGAGGCAGTTTTCGGTATCCCGAAAGCTCAACCATTTTGGGATCAACCATCAACAAGCGAACTTCGTCGGGGCCGCGGCCCATCAGCATAGAAACAATGATTGAGTTGAGGCAAACACTTTTTCCGGTACCAGTCCTTCCGGCAATCAAGAGGTGAGGGAGTGAAGTGAGGTCGACTACCATGGGTCGTCCGGCGACATCTTTACCAAGGTAGATAGGTATTTTCATCCGTTTCGTACGACCGTTGCTTTCCTCAATGACCTCCCGCAGCCTGACGATTTGACGATTTTCGTTGGGAACCTCAATCCCCACGGTATTCTTGCCGGGAATGGGAGCAACAATACGAACACTGGGGACACGTAGTGCAATGGCCAGATCATCGGACAGCGAGGTGATTTTTGACAATCGCAAGCCTGCTTCCAGTTGGACTTCGTATTGAGCGATCACCGGCCCGGTTTCGACTTCCGCAACGCGGATGTTGAATCCGAAGTTTTTGAAGGTCTTTTCCAGGACGTGGGCCTTTTGGCGGACTTCCCGTTCGTACCTTTTATAGGAAACACGTTCGTTGGCTAGGAGAAGATCTAGGGAGGGCAGTTCATAATCGGTTTTTCCAGGTATCTCGTGATCGGCCGCCTCAAGTTTTTCAATGATTTTATCCCGTTCGGTTTTCGGCGGGGCTGGTCGGGATGGAGCGGTTGAGTTTCCTTTCATGCCAAGGGCTGATTTCAAGCCGTTGGCCAGGTTGACACCAGATAATGTTAACTGGGTCGTAGCCTGGTTTTGGGGTTTTGTAGTGTTGTCAATTTGAGCCGGTTTCGACGCATTGGTTTCCTTCTCGGTGGGGGTTCGGATTTTGAGTTTGCGGGGTGACTGCTGCTGGTCTTCATCTTCGGTATCCTGGTCAAGTTCTTCATCATCCCACTCGGCATCGTCTTCTTCCTCTACCCAAGTCTCTCCAGCGGTTTCTTCTGGAGGTTCGTCGCTATTTTCGCCGTCGATTTTGGAACGTCTTCTCCGTCGCAATGCAGCGGCATGGCTAAGTTGTCCAACTTTCACGAGGCCTCTTCCTGAAAAGATCGTTGTTAGTGCAGCCACTTTTAGGAGCACGTAGTCGGTACAGAGCAGGAGTCCAGCCAACAGGACGGTGATCGTAAAGATGTAGGCTCCTGCCTGTGCAAAGTGTTGCTCCAACAAGTTTCGTGCTATTGCCCCGACATAACCTCCGGAACCAACAACAGGACCGGGTGAAAAGTTGGGAATGGCCAATGCAACGAATGCAGTAAGACCGACGAGTGAAACTATCCATCCACCAGCTCTCAGTACAGGTTGGTCAATCTCGCGTCGCTTAAAAAGTATAATTGTCAGAATCGCAAGCGAGCCGACGGCGTAGTAGGCCCCAATGCCGAGAGTCGTGAAGAGGTTGTGGGCAGCAAACGCACCGATGACGCCACAAGCATTTTGATAACTTGTGGGTACAGGATAGACCAGCGTGCCAGGCGGGTCGGTTTTGTGATAGGTCAAAAGCGCAAAACCCAGGAACGTGGTCAAAGCTAACAGACCCAGTGCACAGATGTCGACCTTTAGATTGCGTTGTTCGAACATGTTCAATGGACTAGGGATCACCATAAACAAAAGAGCAGTCCCAAAACGTTGCGGCCTCCTTATCAGGTGTTAAAGGTCAAAGAAGTTGTTCATTGGTGGTCTAACTGCTTGAACACAGCTTGTTTTTCTCTGGGCCAGAGTCCTTACCTGGCAACGATCCAGAATATGAGTGCGCGCAGCCACCCGCTTGTAATTTCGGCAAGAAAAGAGCACGCGGACCAACTCCTTGCTGGGCTGACTTACCCCTTGCGCGGCAGTTACGAGAAGTAATACCGTTGTTTCAGGCGCCAGCCGTACGACCGTTTAGTTGTGGCCGCAAAACTGCCAGAATCGTTACGAGTAGGCGCCGGATGCTTGGCCAGGTAAGAAATGGTAGTAAGCCTGGTCAAACTGGGATCAGGTGGACCATCTTTTCTGGTGGAGGGGGTCATCCGTTGGGAAAATTCTGCACGGCTCGATAGCGGCCATCTGTTTGGCGTCGGACAATAGCCTTCACCATTCCTGCCTCGTTGATGGCTACGCATTCGGAGGTTTCTTCAGGGATATTCAATGAGACCCTTTGGCCATGACCAACTGCCAGTTCCTGCTCGGGAGTCAGTTTGACCGATGCCAGAGAGTCAAGCACTTCAAGCGGGGGCCTGATTACCGTTGAAACGTTGTCCGCAGAGACTTCAGTCAAATCGAGAGAGTCCTCGATTTGAAAGTTGCCAATCGCCGTTCTTTCAAGTGCTGACATAACGGCTGCCGTGTTGAGCGAGAATGCCAAATCACGCCCAAGTGCCCGGATATAAGTGCCGGTGCTACACTTGATGTCGAGGACCAATTCCGGGTAGATGTAAGTAATCAGATCGATTGTGTGAATGGTGACAATTCGCATCGGTAGTTCGACCTGTTTGCCTTTTCTCGCAATTTGGTAGGCACGTTGTCCCTTGATCTTAACAGCCGAAAAGAGTGGCGGGCGTTGTTCAATCTTCCCTCGAAAGTGGAAAAGTGCAGCTTCAATTTGCGCGCGGGTTGGTTTTGGGGCATCAGGCAGGTATTCGCTTTCGACCTCAGTGTCGTCAGTGGGACTTTGGTGACCGAGTAAGAACGTTGCTCGGTAACATTTAGGCAGCCGGTGGCAGTATTCGACCAGTCTTGTTGCTGGTCCAACACAAATCAACAAGACCCCCGTAGCCAACGGGTCGAGCGTGCCGGCGTGTCCAACCTTGGCAGGCTTTACGAAACGTTGGATGTGGTTCACCGCCCTGCGGGAGGTCCAACCCGGCGGTTTGTTGACATTAAAAATTCCGAACAGCGACATGGCAGCAAGGCGAGTGGCAATCGCATGATTGGTTATTGAGGTCCCGGAAAACGGATTTCAAAGTCGTAGAGTGTGGCGATGTCTTCAGGCGACTTTTTGGTGAAATCTGAGAATCGGACCCGTAGTGCGGCGGGATCGTCGACACCCAGGGTTGCCAGGGCCATAAATTTTTCTTGGAGCAACCCGTGGAAAATATCACTTTGGCAGCGGGCGTGACCCTCTGGGTACATCACTAACCCACTCGAGCATACACCGTGTACGGTGTGGTTGATTTGGATTTGTGTAGGAATCCCATCGGGATACTTGTCGTCATAGTCTGGGCCACCATGCTGGAAGTCAATTCTTTGCATGAGAGTTCGGGTAACTGGGTGATTTAGCGCCGTTTCATCCTCGGTATAATCGTCCGGAGTGAGCATCAGTTTTCTCCAACCATTGCTGCCATCCCAGCCTTCGAGTCGGGCCTCGTGGGCTTTACGAATCAGGGTTGCAATGATGTAGACCATCGAGTGATCAGCGGACTGACGAGTTTGAGGGTTGTGCTTGTCTGGATCACCGATGATGCTGAAAGCTGGTTCATAGATCATGATTTGCACGCCTTGCAACTGGGACAGGTCATCGACCAGGTGTGGCTTTTCAGCCAGTAGATCGAGCAACCCTTGAATCGCGCCAGCAGACTGGTGTTCATACAATCCAAGCTTGAAGTGCATTCCCATTACGGCAAAGTCATCACCGGTGGTTGTAAGCGTCAAATCAAAAGGGCTCGTGTTTGCAGCCTCGGGTGGCTCGAAAAGGCAGAAAAGAGCTTGGGGATTTCGGAATACGTCACCAGGACCTGCAAAACCGCGCATGGACCGGCGCATGCTTGCCACTGCGACCTCGGCACTGATTGCCGCTGAAGCGCCCTTGGAATCGGAGAGCTGATGACCGGCTCGAATAGCGCGAAACGGCACGTGGTGCGCTACGACCAGTCCGATAGCCGATTCAATTTGATCGACTGTTGCACCAAGCACGGCTCCGTAAACGACAGCTGAAGCAATTGCTCCATGGAGTACGTGGTCGATCTTATGGTTTTTTAGCGCAAAGACTTCTGCCAACCGACCACGGATTTCGTCCAGCAGAGTCATTGCCAGTAGCGTTTTGCCGCCATCCAAACCGGCCAGTTGGGCGGCTGCGATTGCAACAGGGTAGTAATCATTGTGACCAAACTCACCTGCTGTGGCAGCTCGCAACGGGTTGTACCCGAAATTTGTACCGTTGGCGTCCCATTCGCGAACCGCCGAAGCGCAGGCCAGGATGGCTTTTTCAGGATGAACCAGAACCTGTGTACCGAACATTGGCACGCCTGTTGACCGATCCTCAACGGCATAGTGCAGTGCTTCTTCTCGTAACACGTTTGGTGCATTACAACCACATGCCAAAGCAGAAATGCCACAGGCAATGCTATCGAGATGGAACTGCTCGGTTTTGGCCAAGACCGTACGGCTTGGTCCAGGGTAGCGACCGGTAAGCATGTCGATGGCATATTGTCCAAGTCCACAGGCCTGGTTGCTATTACAGTCAAGAGTAATCGTATGGTTGTCCATGAACTTGGGTGGCCGTTTCCCGTGGCTCTGATTTCTGCTAAAAAACACTCTGACAAAAACCTTGTAAAATCCCTTCCTTGATTTGTAAAGTGGATTTTTAACGGGTTGGTGCTGAGTGCTGCACGTTGCCGATTATCGACCGAAGGGAAATCAGGAGCAACAGCCTTTCAATGAATGACGAAACCGTTTTTGAGCCCGATAGTGAAACGCTAAATGGTCTACTAGCCGATTTGGGTATCGCGCTTGATGCGGGGCAGCTGGAACTGCTCGACCAGTATCGTCGATTGCTCTGGATGTGGAACGAGCGGATGAACCTCACGCGACACACTACGATCGAGAAATTTGCCAGACGGGATGTGGTCGATAGCTGGCAACTTTGCCAGCTTGTCAAAGCCGGAGAACGTGTACTCGATATAGGTACAGGCGGAGGTGTGCCAGGACTGGTGATGGCCATACTCAGGCCTGACCTTCAGTTAGTAGTCAGCGAATCGACTCAGAAAAAAGGGGTGGCTGTCACTTCGATTGTGGAGCAACTCAAGCTTCCAGTTGTGGTCCACGTCTGTCGGGCCGAAGAAGTGTTAGAGCTTGTCACCTTTGACACCTTGGTGGCACGTGCTGTGGCTCCTTTGGCCAAAATTGTCCGCTGGCTTGAACCACATTGGGGCGCGTTTGATCGCCTGCTGCTGATAAAAGGGCCAAATTGGGTTGCTGAACGAGCCGAGGCACGGCAGGCTGGATTGTTGCGGCGTTTGGAACTCCGAAAAGCAGCCAGCTACCTGACTCCCCAAACCTGCGCAGAAAACGTAATCCTCAAAATTTCGGCGGGTTCCAGGGAAGACCATGGCTAAGTACGGCGCTCCATTGCACATGCACACACGGATTTGAATACAAAAGCGGTACTTGGAGATGATTGGGGGATGGCCGGCTCCATCACGAAGGTCTAAAATTCCCCAGAGACAGCTGTACTACGACTGAATCGTTGGGATTGAATCGTTGGCTGCCTAATCAAACACATAATTCGAGGACAAAGCTATGGCCGATAAGCCAACTTCAGGTAAACCATCTGCAACAGCCGGACCAACAAAAGCACAGTCACCAGCGGGAGCCGCTGGCGAGGCAGCGCCATCAGCTCAGGGAGATTCTCAGCAGCAGCGGGTTCGAGTTGAAGTGGCCGATAAGGATTCGGTTTGCAGCTACGCCAACTTCTGCCGCGTTACCGGGACTCCTGAGGAGTTGATTCTTGACTTTGGTCTCAATGCGCAGCCGTATGGTGTCCCCAGCGAGCCAGTTGAGGTGAAGCAGCGGATTGTTCTCAATTATTTTACTGCCAAGAGGACACTGCAGGCTTTGTCTCTTTCTGTGCAGCGTCATGAGCAAGCTTTTGGGGTACTTGAGACAGATGTCCAAAAGCGGGTTACAGGAGGTGGTGGCACGTCCTAGCTGGACAACCGGTAGCCCTTTCACCAGAGGGATACCCTCTTTTCGATCAGCTTGACAGATGTTTTTCAGACGTGGTTTGGGCCAGGAAGCGGTTTAATTGGCCAGAGTTGGCAAAGTTTTTTGGGCACCAGGGGTCATCGGTTAACAGGTGTTGGTTTTCTGGCCGCACGACGTAGGTGCTGGCGCGGTACGGATAACCGTCGCTTGTCTGGACATTTACAAGCTGGCGGTAGTAAAGATTGCCTTCAAACTGGTCAAGCAGGGAAACCAGCTTGGGATTGAGTCCCAGGTAGAGTTTTCCCTCCAGGGGTTCGATTGTCGGTGCGGCAATGATTCCGGGGAAGGATGCACCGCGGACCCGAAACCGAGCATAACCACCAAGCATTGCCTTAAGCGGTTCGGGATGGCAACCGACAACGGCTTGCCAAACCTCGGCCAGCATTAAGGTGCCGTATGCAAAGAAGTGATCACTCAATATTACATGGCAAAAGTGCGAGTGGCAGGAATATGTTCTCTGCCACTCGCACGAGTTGCTTTGCTGGTTTAACTTTTGCTCTTTGTTTCAGATTTCTGCTCTGCAGCGACTAAAGCTTCCACAGCAGCACGGAATTTTGCCCGTGCCAGATTCAGGCGTGCGGTCGTTTTGCAGTCTGTGCATTCTTCGCCGACAACGTAAAGCTTTGTGTTCCCTGACTGACTGGCCAGGCTGGTGGCTTGATTTGGGCAGTGGCATTCCTGGTCACCAACCTTGTAGGTCAAATAAACGTCATCCATTGCTTCACTAACCAGACTTGCCAGGTTGGCTGCGGTCTTTTCGCATTGCATCGATTTCCCTGCGACGGTGGTCAAGCCGCTTACTTCACATTTGCAAGGTTTCGAAAATTCTTCAAGATAGGCTTCGGTAGCGTTGACCAAAGCAACCTTGGCATCGTTTTCGTTGTCAAAGGTTGCTTTGCCGACGGCGAACACGACAGGTACACCGAGACTTTCCGCCTTAGTGGCAGCTGACTTTGGACAATTGCATGTTTCATCGGCTACGACGTAAGTAAGCTGTGGCAGCTTTGCTACGGCAGCGGAAATTGGGCATTGCTGGCATTGCTGTTGGTCAGCATCCTCGCCACTGGCAGGCAATACGTTGAAAACCGCTATTACAGCTGTGAGGCTGAGAACTCGGTAAACCATAATCAGGGACTCCTTTAGAGAGATAGTAAAACCAGGAAAGAACTCACTTTTGCACCCTGAGCGTAGCACAGGGGGCATACCGGTGCAATTATTCCCAAGGGCAGAATCTGAGGCAAGTTGACAAGCCTGGGTGACTCTCTGGAAGATGATTCTATGGATCCATTTCTTATCACCAGTCGTCAGAACCAACGTGTCAAACAGGCAGTCCTGTTAAGGCAGCACAAATGGCGACAACGAACCAGTCAATTCCTGGTGGACGGTGCTCGCGAGATAGCTCGTGCCCTGGCAGCAGGCGTTGAGTCTCATCGGGCATTTGTCTGTCGTGAAAGATGCCAGTCAACGGATGCAGCCGATGCGATTGCACTTCTGACAGGAAATTCGACGGAACTTTTGGAGGTAACGCCAGAAGTGTTCGAAAAGCTTGCGTATGGTGACCGAAACGATGGGATCGTGTTGGTAGCCGCTATACCCCAGCGAACATTGGAGGACCTGAGGCTGGCTCCAGGAGCCTTCGTGGTGGTCGTCGAAGGTGTAGAAAAACCGGGAAATCTGGGTGCCATTTTGAGGACAGCCGATGCCGCTGGCGTTGACGCGGTTGTCATTGCCGATGGCCGCACCGACCTGTTCAACCCAAACACAATTCGGGCAAGTCTGGGAACGGTATTTGGAGAGCATGTTTTTTCTGCTGAGGGTGCCACCGTTTGCGCGTGGCTCAAACGCGAGGGACTGCAGATTCTCGCGGCATGCCCGACGGCCAAACAAACCGTGTTTGAAATCGATATGCGCGGGCCAGTGGCCGTCGTATTGGGGAATGAAGCAGAGGGCTTGTCTCCAATTTGGTCGTCTTCAGAAATGACGTCTGTGCGGCTTCCCATGTGTGGCATTGCCGATAGTCTGAATGTTTCGGCGACTGCGGCAATTATTTTCTATGAAGCGTATCGACAGCGTAATCCAGATACCAATTCTTGACCGGAGATCACCGATCAACAGCAGACGATGCGACTGGTTCAGACAGGCCGGTGATGCCAAATTCCTATTTGCCCGGCACATTCGTCAACTTCGATTTGGATACCGAGAGGTTTGGCCGCGGGTTCTTGAGACAGCTTTTCGAGTAGTTGTTCACCAATGAAGCGAGCCAGGAGTTCAGCTGTCGTGTTTGTAACAGGCAGCAGAATGCAGTCCTCGGCAGGAAAAATCCAACGGCGATCTTGAAACGTGGCCGTGACCTCTTTCCCGTTGCTGGTGACATCAATCATCGTGTGGTTGGTGGGTAGCAGAACATGATGATCTAGCGATTGCGTGATGGCTTTGAGCGCATTGCGAACGGCAATAAAATCGATCACATACTGGTTCTCGTCAAGCGGGCCATCGATGATGGTTGCTACCCCATAGTTGTGGCCGTGGAGTCGCTCACAAATGTTACCATCGTAGGTAATGAAATGGGCTGCCGAGAAGATAAACTCTTCTTTGGAAATTCGGACCTGAAACGAGTCAGTCATGATTTTGCTCGTAAAAAACGTGAGGACAGGATAGGCGACCTTCGCGCAAGAGCACGAAAAGGCCGGCAGCAATCAGATCAGAGGTCGTTCCCGGGTTGCGTCGATGTCCATCGGAGCGGAGCCAAAAATCGAAATCATCCAGTCGTTGTTGGTATTCTTCAACAGAGTCAGTATGGCAGGCGAGTACTTTCATAGCCTGGTCGGAAGCGAAACGTGCAACCTCATCGCCACACTTTCTCGAGATCAGACTATCCGGATACGTTGCCAGTAACCGAAGCTGTGTCGTGACGATGGCCTGGGCAAGCCCCCTGCCACGGTCAAGTTCTTGTTCGATCCATGGTGCAGCACATTCTAGGACTTCGTGAAATCCGTTGGTATATTGTCGGGCGATCAAGTCGCGTTCGCTGGCGAGCCGCATCGCATCGAGCAGGGAGCCATCAAAGAGTGGTGTGGTGTGGACATCGGCCTCGTCGACCTGTCCCAATCCACCAGCGTGTGCGTCTCCGATAGCTTGGTACACAAAACGGGTATCGTGTTCATTGAGCTGGATCAGCACATTTCCAATACCATCGGCCAGAGGCTCTTCGGGGTCTGCAGCGGCTAGTGGTGCCAACAGCAGGAGTGTGCCAAGATTGGTGTTCGTGCCGACGGCCTGCCGCGTTGCCCGCACCGCAGACAGAACCGTAGCACCAACTCCATTAGATCGGGTTTGTCCAAGAATGGGCCCCACAACAGATGCCCCGGTAATAAAGTCGACATACGTCGCATCTTCAAAATCAGCAGTACGAGTCACGTTCCCTGGTTTTGGTGCAGTTACCTCCCACAGGATCGAGAGCGTTGCACAAGTACCGACTGGATAGACTGGTTGGGGTGGTTTCGCCAATGCAGTTTGGGGCAAGTTGGTCATTGTCCAAGTGTCAACGGGAAGTGGGCGTTGTGGAATCCGGAGTTGATGTTGAAGCCAGTGTCGGTTTTGTGGGCAGGTGTCCTGCCGACAAGTCGTTGTCGAGAAATGCCTGGGTGAACTCCAATGCACGCTCCGGTGCGTCTTCGACTACCCAATGTCCTACGTCATCCAGACGGTGCACGACTGCTTCTGGCCAGATATTGACAAAGCGGTCGAGGCAGGATGGTGTAAAACACCAGTCTCGCATACCCCAGATGAGGCAAGCTGGCCGAATCGATAGAGATGGGAGGCCAGCTTCGATTTCAGCCAAGGTGGACCAGGTTGGATGATTGGGCGAACCGGGAATGTCGGCGACAAAGTCGTAAATGGCCTGCCGCGTTTGCCATGAATGGTAGGGTGCCAGGTAAGATTTAGCGACTTCGTCTTCCAGGTGTGTTCGGCAGGAGAGGGCCATACGGAGAGCAGTTCTCGCAAACAGATTCATTCCTTGTACTGCCCAGCGTCCAATCAGTGGCATGCGACAAATCTGGATTCGCCACGGAATCGACGGCGGTGGATATGCACCCGTGTTGAAAAGTACAATCCGCTTCAGTTGGTCTGCGCGACGGAGCATGGTTCCCAGCCCAATGGCACCCCCCCAGTCCTGGGCAACGAGTGTGATTGCACCTACATCGAGTTGATCGATACATTTGCTTAAATGGTTGATGTGGTCTTCAAGGCTGAGGGGTGGCCCTCCCTTGTCACTTAACCCACAGCCAAGATGATCAACTGCGACACAACGATACCGGTTCCGGAAGTTCAAAATCAGGTTTCGCCAATGGTAAGACCAGGTAGGGTTCCCATGGACAAATAACAAGGTTTCAACGGAAGGCAGTTCGTCCAAGACAGGGCCTTCATCGACGTAATGCATCCGCCGGCCGTCGATGTCCATCCAGCGCGACTTGAAGGGATATTGGGCCAGGCAATCTCGAGACAGTGAAGTTTGGCCAGTCATAGGTGAGGATCGTGACATGGTCGGCAGTTCTTTTGGGAAAAATACTATCTTCCCGCCAGCGGCGGTGGTGGTCAACATTCAAGGAGAACCTTCTGCTACCGAGTGATTATCTCCCCGAAGCCCCTGGAAAATCCACTTGTCTTTGGCTACAGCCCTGCAGAAAAAGGAATTGTCTAGTTAGCCAACCGATAAAGGCTGCCAACCCAGGCCCCGGTTTTTTCCACTGGGTTGGCTGCACAACGGGTAGCTGCCCTTTGACGATTGGGCTAAGAACGCGCACAATAAGCACATTGGATGTTAGTAATGATCTCATTGGACCGTGGTGCGGGGCCCCTGCAATGGGAGCCGTGTGAACCTGGTCAGGGTGGAAACGCAGCAGCCATAAGCGTGTGTTCCTTTGTGTGGGGGTCCCGTCCCACGGTCCAGCAGGTGGCGAGCAGGTGTGAGTCTGTGGGGTGAGGTATCCCAGGGGGATGAGGCCCGCTCGCTTTTTTGGTTCTATGGAAGATTTTGATCTTACTACCAAGGCGGCAGCTGAGGCGGGCGGTTCCTACACCGTGGTTGCCCGGCGCTATCGTCCACAAACATTCGATGAGCTTATCGGCCAGCAGCACATTGCAAGGGCACTCAAGCAGGCAATTTCAACCGATCGTGTAGGCCACGCTTACTTGTTCACGGGTGCCCGTGGCGTGGGGAAGACCTCTGCCGCGCGAGTGTTTGCCAAGGCGCTCGATTGCGTGAAAGGTCCCGCCACCACGCCGTGCAACGCATGTGATATTTGTGAGAGCATTGCTGCTGGTGACGATGTTGATGTATTAGAGATTGACGGTGCGAGTAATCGTGGCATCGATGAAATCCGGCAGCTTCGTCAGAACGTCGCCGTTCGTCCAAGTCGATCCCGCTTCAAAATTTATATCATCGACGAAGTTCACATGCTGACAAAAGAAGCGTTCAATGCGCTGCTCAAGACGTTGGAGGAGCCGCCGGAGCACGTAAAATTCTTCTTTGCGACGACCGAGCCTAACAAGATACCGATCACGATTTTGTCGCGTTGCCAACGATTTGACTTTGCCGGAATCGACCCCAAGTCGATTCAAACTCGGCTTACTCAGATTGCTGCTGCCGAAGGGGTTAAGATTGAACCTGAGGCAGTTCAGATTTTGGCAAGTCGAGCAGCAGGTTCGATGCGTGATAGCCAGTCGTTGCTGGAGCAACTGCTGGCGGTCGCCGACGGAGTTATTGCGGCAGAAGACGTAAACTCTTTACTTGGACTTGCTCCAGCGGACCGTTTAAGCCAACTGGTCAATCATCTCGTAGCTCGCGATGCGGCAGCGGCACTCGAAGAATTTGATGCGGTGCAGGACAGTGGAGTCGAAGTTGGTCAGTTCCTGGATCAACTGGTTGGCTATTTTCGCGACCTAATGATGACCTGTGTGGGCTGCTCTTCCAATCAGGTGTTGTATGCATTGCCGACTCAAGCGGACGAACTGGCCAGGCTTGGCCAGGAATTAGGAATCCACACGGTCCTGGCAATTTTGCAGATTCTTGACCAAACCGCCGCTCGGTTACGTTTGAGTGTCCATGGTCGAACGCTCATGGAGATGGCCTTAGTCCGGATTTGTAATTTAGAGGATCTGGACGATTTAGCGGCACTTTTATCGAATTTGCAGCAAGGAAGTCCACCGTCTGGGAAATCGATGCCGGGACCAGCTTCGCCGGCGCGTCAGCGACAGCCCGGCAAAGCTGAGGTTGGAAATGCAAACGTTTCCACTCGATCAGTGGGCCAACCGGCCAACGCGGTAATGGAACAAAACACCGAACCGGTCGATGAGGTCACGTCCTCGCTTGCTGAACAGGTTGCAGCAAAAATGGCGGAAGAGGCTTCTAACGGTGCGCCACGTACCCCAGCGACCAGTGAGATCGCTGCGACGGTATCCTCTGGAACACAACTTCAACCAGATGATTTGCCGCAAGAAGGTGCATTTCTTGCCGAGATGACCATGGTCGATAGACGCGAACTGTGGGACAAAGTTACTGCAGAGGTTGGTGGTTTGGCAGCTGGTTTTTCTGCGATGACCCATGGAATCGAGGTTGTTGGTGATGTCGACCTGGTGGTTCAATTTGAATCCAGTGCGGCCATCGCCAAAGATCAGTGTGAGCAACCCGAAACGCGCCGGCAATTGGAGCGGGTTGCCTCCCGTTTCTGCGGATCTGACGTCACACTGAAGTTTGAATTAGCCCACGCACCACAGGCAGCTCAAAAAAATCCAACGAATTCCTCGCGTGCCAATCGTCGCCAATTACATGCAGAGGCCGCAGAGCAACCTTTTGTGAAGAAAGCTTTGAATCTTTTTGATGTGCAACCGGGCCAGTTTCGATACGTACCTCCCAATCCAGAATCATAGGTGAATTAACGATGTTCAAAGGACTTGGAGACCTTGCAAATATAGGATCGGCGATGAAGCAGGTTCAGGAAATGGGCGCTAAGATGCAAGCCTTGGGCGAGGAATTAAAGACCAAACGTGCTACTGGTAGTAGTGGGGGCGGCCTGATTGAAGTTGAAGTCAATGGTTTGGCAGAGGTGCTTTCGGTACGGATTGATCCAACACTCATTGAGAAACGCGACCGAGAGATGATTGAAGATTTACTGCCCACCGCGTTCAACGCTGCGCAAAAGAAGGCCAAAGAGTACCATGCCGAGGCGATGCAACAAATTACCGGTGGTGTCAACCTTCCCGGGTGGCAAGATGCACTCGCGCAGATGACAGGTGGAGCTTCGCCTGGGAATCCTCCAACAGGGTAAGTTCTGCATTTCCCGCTTGGATTAAAAGTGCAAGAGTAGTGCTGGTCGGGAGTTCGGATTGCCCCGAATGTATGGTTAAAACATGTGGATTTCTCCCTGGTGGGGAGGGAATCCCATGTATTTTCTCCCGTCATCAGTGCTTCGATACCCTAAATCGGAATCGAAAGGTAAACTAAATCAGAAGCCTGAGTTGGTATGCTCAAAGTTTCACACGGCTCGACTAGAACCAGGACTCATCAAAGGTTTGATTTCGCTTGTTCAGTAGCGGTAAGTTGACGAACGTTACTGAAAAAGCGTGATTGCTCCCCCATTTTTTCCTCCACAACGGTCCCATGCGACTCTCTCTCGGACAACAAATGCAACTGGCTCAGAAGCAGGTGCTTGCACCGCGCATGATCCAGTCCATGGAGATTCTGCAACTGCCGATTCTTGCGTTGCAGGAGCGGATCGAGCAGGAGATGGAGGATAATCCAGTCCTTGATCAGGTGGAAGAACTTTCCGATGAACCAACCACGGTTGATGAGAAACAAAACCCGGATGGTCTGACCGATCGCGAAAAAGAGCTTGTTGTCAAAGAAGACACCAACAATGCGGATGATTTCGAGCGACTGTTGAACATGGCCGACAATCTACCCGATGACTACGAAGAGCGGAGTCGGCCGTCGCGAAACCGTGTTGATGAAGAAGGCGAACGTCGGCACGATGTGATGGCCAATATGGAGGCTCGGCCGGAGTCGCTGGTAGATTATTTGCTGCATCAGCTGAGTTGGTTTGATTTGTCCGACGACGTTCGCCGAATGACGGAGCGAATCATTTACAGTCTCGACTCGAATGGTTATTTGATGACCCCGCTCGAGGAGTTGTTGCCACCGGTGCTTTCTGAACAAAACGGCGACCCTGCGGCTCATCGTGTGGACCACTGCCGTCTGGCCGAGCAGGCATTGAGTGTTGTTCAAGGCCTTGATCCACCTGGAGTTGGAGCACGAGATTTGAAAGAGTGCTTGTTGCTCCAACTTACTCCAGGAGTGCCTTGTTACGAAGATTTGCGCACTCTGATCGTTGATCATCTGGAAGATTTGGAGAACAACAGGCTGCCTGCAATTTCCAAGAAGACGGCACTTTCAATAGAGAGGATCCAGGAAGCCTGGGACGAACTTCGCAAACTCAAGCCAAAGCCTGGGGGCGAGTTTAGCGAATCGATGGTACCTACCGTTACGCCTGATGTGTTTGTCGAAAAAGACGAAAGCGGACAATATCAGGTACGACTGGAAGATACGCAGTTGCCATCCCTTTACATCAATCCTTACTATCGGAAACTTCTCCAACAGGCCAATACGAATAACGAGACCCGCGAATATATCAAGCGAAAGGTTAATTCGGCCCAATGGCTGATCGAATCTATTGAACAGCGACGGAATACGTTAACGCGTGTAAGTCAGGCAATTGTTGAACACCAGACACAATTTCTGGAAGATGGTCCGGAGCATATAGAACCGCTTAAAATGCAGCAGATTGCCGACAAGGTGAAGGTGCATGTGACCACCGTAAGTCGTGCAGTTGACGATAAATGGATACAAACTCCTCGCGGTATTTTTCCGCTACGCCGCTTCTTTGTGGGAGGAACCACGAGTGCAGACGGTGAAGAAGTTGCCTGGGATCGTGTTCGACTCAAGCTGCAGGAAATTATCGACGAGGAAAATAAGACAAAACCGCTGAGTGACGACGCACTCGTTGATGAACTTGCCAATCACGGCATCACGGTCGCTCGGAGAACAGTCACCAAGTACCGCAAGGCGATGAATATTCCCAGTAGTAGGCAACGCCGTGACTGGTCCAAGGAAAAGAAGCGGTAGTTGGCCCAAGAAAAATCAGCCAAGGTCGTTGGTTCTTTTGCCAATTGTCAGTCAAGAGTCCTGCCTGATTAAGTGATTCTCTCTTTTCTGGGAGAGGTTCCTGGCGCAGGAAACGGTCTCAGGAATCTGGGGCGTGATCGTTACTTCGCTGTGGCGATATCACCAGGCCACCTCGGTCCATATCGGTACGCTTTCGCTGGCCACGAGACCTCTTCAGGGAGGAGGTAGTTTGCGAAGTCTCTGTTTCTCAGCAGTGGAATGAAAATCACTTGCCCGGTTGACGCTGGAGACTCCAACCAAAACAGCTGCTGAAAAAGGGTGTTTTGACGTACGCCGCCGGTGATCAGTTCCGGCAAGTTTTTCCCGAACCCCGTATGAGTGCTTTTCGCAGCCAGGATTCCGTGTATAGTACGCATCTATGAAATGTCCTTTTTGTCGCGTGGATAATGACCGCGTTATTGATTCGCGTTCGAGCCAGGATGGGTTGGCAATTCGCCGGCGCCGCGAGTGTTTGGGTTGTGCCCGCCGTTTTACCACCTATGAGCGGCCCGAAGAGACCACCATTCGCGTGGTCAAAAAAGATGGTTCTCGTGTGCCGTTTGACCGTGACAAGATTCGCCGTGGTTTAGAGCGTGCCTGCTGGAAAAGGTCGATCAACAGTCGCCAGATCGAGAGAGCGACTGTGGCCATTGAAAATGATGTTTATCGGAGTTTTGACACCGAAGTCGAAAGTAGTCAGCTGGGAAAACTGGTTCTGGAGCACTTGCGTGACCTGGATGAGGTTGCCTTTGTCCGGTTTGCAAGTGTTTACCGACAATTTAATGATGTCCACGACTTTTTCGAAGAACTAAGGCCGATGCTTGATGAAAAGTCGCGTTCTCCCAGATAGGACCGGTTTTGGGATTTGCAAACTGGGTCAGGCTAGTGTACTTGTTGACAATTTGACAAAGGTACTTTGCTTGGGCTTGCTGTGACACCGCTAGACAGTTGTTGGGGTGAGTCGTAGAATCGGCAAACACGTGATTTTTGTTGGTTGCCCATCTATTTTGGGGCGGTAGCTCAGTTGGGAGAGCGCTGCGTTCGCAATGCAGAGGTCGAGGGTTCGACTCCCTTCCGCTCCACTCTTGAAACGTCCAGGCCCGTGGGAGATTGGCCAATAGAGGAGAGTTTGCCTTGTTCCTCGCAGGCTGCCGTGTTTCCGAGCCCAAAGTATCACCGCTGGTGGCCTCGGTGGGCGACTAGTCTTTGGACAAGAATGGGTGGCCCCATCAGCTTGGCGCTTGCCAGTAGGAACCCTGGATACAGGTTACCGACGATCCATCCTCAGCATAGAAAATTGTGAACAGCTTGGCGGGCCCATACTCGATCGTCACTGGGTAACCAAGGTTTCCAGTCGGAACGTCGCTGATCACAATCTCGCGATCGTACTTCCAGGTCTTTCCCATATCTTCGCTCACACAGGCACGAATACTGAAGGGTGGTCGACGGTGTCCGTAGGTTGCCAGGAGCCGACCGTCAGAAAGGCGCAAAAGGTGGGCTGGGCAGCCCCAGATCGGTGTTGCATGTACCGGTCCCCAGGTTTGGCCACCGTCGTTCGACTCTACCTTCTGCAAGTAATCCGTATCGTCGTTTCGTATTAGCGCGTAGACCCTGTTGCCAGGTAGAACGACTGCCGTGGGCTCGGAAAAGTCCTCTCCCCCTTTGCGACCGATGGAAACAGGCTTTTCCCAGCTTTTACCACCATCCCTTGAGTGCACGGCGAAGGCATTTTGGTTGAGGGGATGGTCGGCGGTACACATAAGCAGCGTTCCATCTTCAAGTTGTACGACGCCACGTGGCGTGTAACCCCCTACATACGGTGCCGTATCAATCTTGACTGTCCGGTCCCACGTGTGACCGCGGTCAGTGCTCATGTGAATGTAACATCCACCGTTCGCTCTCGCCCAGGGATAGCGACTTTCAGACCAGTTCGTATCTGGGCCGGCAACCCTGAAGCCGTTACCCGTGTTGACCATAATCTCCTTTCCTTCCGCGGCCAATTTGCGGCCAACGTCGATCGGATACCACAGAAACTGCCACTGGTTGAGAACGACCGTACCGTCACGAAGCTCTGCCAGGCCAGGGCACTCGACTCCATACCATTCCCAGCCAGGAATTGCCTGGGGTGGACTCCAAGTCTTTCCGTTGTCGGTGGATCTTATGAGTAGATTATGGAAGTGAGGATCTTGAGGTGGGTGTGTATAAGGGTTGCGCCTTTGACATTCATTGAAGGCGACGATCCAATCCCCATTTGAAAGCCGAGCCATCGATGCGTGTGAGCAATAAGCGAACGGATCGCGGTAGACCAAGATATTTCGGCTTTCAGCAGCCTGCACAGTTTTTCGGTTCGCGACGGATTCTTGCTCGAGCGGTTGTGCGACGCTGTGCTTCTGGGAAGCCAGGGTCAGGCTTCCTGCGACAGAGGGTGCCACCAACGCCATGTTCGCGACAAAGGTTCTTCGATTGACAACCTTTTTGTGGATGAATCCCATAATGGCCATTTTCCAAAACTAATGCCTATTTTCCAAAACGGGAAATAGGCTGGTGTGATAGGGGGGACCGACTGCCCAGGTAGCAAGTCCATCTGTGCGATAGTCAAAATTGTATAAGTGTCCTTTTGATGGGCCGATTTCACGTTGCTGGATAAACCATGAATGGTGTACCTACATGGTATCACCATTACCAACGATCTCACGCATTCTAAGCCGATGTGGCCTTTGCCAGTATTCTAGCACGGGATTGGAGTGTGCTCTTGGAAAGGTGAAAAGACTTGGAAAAAAGTCTCGTTGGGAATGAAGCCTCAACTTTGGACATTACGTCCGCCAGTCGTATTCATTTTCGTCCAATCACGAAATCATCCAACCGAGACTTTTCATCAGGAGTTACCAGATCGTTCCAGGTAGCTAGCTATTGTTGTGCGAGAGAGTATCTGGCCCCGCATAAAGCAAATCCCATAATCGCAATTAGCGGCAGTATAGCCGGGCCAGTCTGTTGAAAACGGATTCGCCCAGGAGCGAGCAGGAAAATGTTCTGATAAACCTGCCGACATTTCCACCTCGCAGTTGTGTATGGCCACGTCGTGGACCCGATCATCTGGTGAATACTTGGTGTCGCCCAAGCAGCAGCCCATAGGTTTTGCGATCTTGATTCCAGCCACCATGCAATACAAACCGACCACTCACGGACGGTTTGGAAAATGGCCCAGGGGTAGCAGGGCCCAGGACTTTGAATACCGCATCCCTTCTTAGATGTCGTAATACATACAGAATTCGTACGGATGGGGTCGCAGGGCCAGGGCTTCGACTTCATTTTCCGTTTTGTAGGAAATCCAGGTATTAATCACATCTCCGGTAAACACGTCACCGCGCAACAGGAACTCGTGGTCCTTGGCCAACGCGGCAAGCGAGTCGTCAAGGGAGCTTGGAGTTGTGGGTACCTCGGCCAACTCCTCGGGAGCCAGATCGTAGATATCTTTGTCAAGTGGCTCTCCCGGATGAATCTTATTTTGGATGCCATCCAGAGCAGCCATCATCAGGGCTGAGAACGCCAGGTAGGGGTTACAACTGGGATCGGGACAGCGGAATTCAATCCGCTTGGCCTTGGGGCTGGGGCTGTACATCGGAATGCGACAGGAGGCCGACCGATTCCGTTGCGAGTAAGCCAAATTGACGGGCGCTTCATAGCCTGGTACCAATCGCTTGTAGCTATTGGTTGTTGGATTGGTGAAGGCAAGCAGGGCGGGTGCATGCTTGAGAATGCCGCCGATGGCAAACAGTGCCTCGTCACTAAGGCCGGCATATCCACTTCCGGCAAAGATTGGATTCCCATCTTTCCAGAGAGAAATATGGGTGTGCATGCCAGATCCATTGTCACTGAAGATTGGTTTTGGCATGAACGTCACGGTTTTTCCGTGACGGGCAGCAACATTTTTGATGACGTACTTGTACATACAAAGTGCGTCACCCATCCGGACAAGATCATCAAATTTAAGATCAATTTCAGACTGCCCGGCTGTACCGACCTCGTGATGCTGACATTCGACATTCAACCCGATATCAATCATCGTTTGCATCATCTCATTGCGGATGTCCATCATTTGGTCAGCTGGTGGTACTGGGAAGTAGCCTTCTTTGTGACGGAGTTTGTAACCGAGGTTTGGTCCTTCTCCCTTGGCTCTCGAATCGGTACCCCGGTTCCACTGGCCTTCGATACTGTCAATATAAAAGAACGCTTCATTGGGGGTTTGATCGAAGCGAATGTCATCAAAGATGAAGAATTCGGCTTCGGGGCCAATATAAACCGTATCGGCAACTCCAGTGCTTTTCAGATAATTGACCGCCTTACGGGCAACATTGCGTGGGTCTCGCGTGTAATCTTCCCGCGTGATGGGATCCTGAATGTTCGCGATAATGGCTAGCGTTGACAGTTTGGTAAATGGATCGATGAAAGCTGTTTCTGGTACCGGCAGGAGAATCATGTCGCTTTCATTGATGGCTTGCCATCCTCGAATGCTGGATCCGTCGAAACCAAGCCCGGCTTCAAAAACGTCTTCGTCAAGTTGGCTAACTGGGATAGTAAAGTGCTGCCAAATGCCCGGGAAGTCCATGAAGCGAATGTCCACAGCCTTAATATCTTTTTCGCGACAGAGGGCCAGGACTTCTTGAGGAGTCGATGCCATTGTTATTGACCTTTCGAAACCAAATAGGAAAAAAGTGACGGACCAGTTTCCACGTGGAAGCGCCAGGTGGACTGGTCATCATTGCTTATTCGCATCATTGCTCAATAGACGCAGCTCAACCTACCCGGCCCCAAAATGTGAGGCGGGCCCGGCCCCAAAACGCGAGGCGGGTTTTAAAACTCCCCTGACGCGGGGAGCTACAACCAGGCGTAGGGACGGAAAACGGCTATCCACAGTAAGCGGAGCCTGCCCTGGTGACCGTCTTAGAACACGCAATCCTAGCTGAATCAAGGCGGGTTGAAAACGACCCAAACGCCATTTGCGGCAAAAACTCTGGTTACAGAAAAGCCGCCTTGAGGTCCATTTGGATAGGGCCAATCTCAAGACGGTCGACTTCTTCGGCCTTGGTGGTCACTTGCGGTGGCTGAGTGATTCCATCAAGATACGTGAGTGTTGGATTTGCGCATCGCGCGCAGGAAGATGCAGTTCCCAAGTCTCTCTTTGTGGGCTATCGATGGTATCTCGCAAGCTCCGCTTTTTGCCGAGCAAGACCACCTTTCGGTTAGGCGATCCCCTGGGCATGGGTCGGGTGGGTGTGGTCTACCGCGCCGAGAGCCCCGATCTGGATGAGCCCGTGGCGGTCAAGCTGCTGCACCCTTCTGTCTCGGGTGACGCAAAGATTGTCGAGCGATTTGAACGCGAAGTCCACATCGTAGAGCGGCTCAACCACCCTAATATCGTGAAGCATTACGGTGGTGGAATTCTTGATGGCCAATACTACTACGCGATGCAACTATTGGACGATGGAACCCTTAAGGACTATTTGGTCCAGCAGGGTCGGTTGCCTTGGAAGCAAGTCGTGGTTTTGTCGGCTCAGATTGCCGGAGCACTACAGCATGCCCATAATCACGGAATCATTCATCGCGATTTGAAGCCGAGTAACCTGTTTTTTGCAAAAGATGGTAGCTTGGTGCTTGGAGATTTCGGAATTGCTTTCGATCTCGACGATTCAGACATTACGGACCAGGGAATGACCGTCGGGACTTATGCTTACATGCCGCCGGAGCAGATTCGTGCGGACAGTAAGGTTTCCAACCAGTCTGATCTCTATTCACTCGGTTGTGTGATGTACGAAATGCTGGCTGGGCGCCGGCCGTTTGCGGGGGCCAATTTTGCTCAAATATGGGATCAGCATTTGCACGCGGAGCCGCCTGGGTTGCGGGTAGAGGGAGTTGAATGCCCTGAGTGGCTTGAAGACTTGATTCTCAGCATGCTCTCCAAGAATTCGGGTGATCGGCCTTTCAGTGCGCGGGCCGTACAAGGAACCCTCCGGCAGCACATGTGGGACGAATTTGGGGGAACCACCCAGGACATCATTGCCCAATCGCTTCCTGCTCGGGTTCCTTCGCAGCCTTCGCAAACAAACCCTCGGATGTGGGTTTTGTGGTGTGTTCTGGCAGTCGTGGTGATGGGAGTCACCTGGGCCTGTCTCCAACAGTTGTAGAGGCAACTGCAGGGCTTTTAATAAAAAAGCGGCCTGCTGGCAAGCTGCCAGCAGGCCGCTAGAGTGATTGGTAACAAGGGCTCCGATCAAATTTCTTGCAATTGCTCACGTTCTGCTTTGGGGGCAGACAATCGTAATTGCGTGACTCGACGATCTGCACTGGTGGAGACCCCATTTACGACGGCACCTAGCAGACGGATGCCAACGCCCCGAAGTAGTTCCGCTGCCTGGTAAATCTTGGGCACTTCGCTGTGATCGCGGAGAACCGACAGAAGTGCACCATCGCAATACTGACCGAATAGAAGCGAGTCGCTTAGGCCGAGTATGGGCGGACCATCAATGACAATGAAGTCGTAATCAGAACGGAGTTTCTCAAAGACGGGTTTTAATTGTACTGTCGCCAATGCTTGAATTGAGTCGACATCGCAATAGCCGGCGGTAAGAAGCCAGAGGCCTTCGGCATGGGAGGGCCTGATCACGTCGGCTACGTTGGCCTCCGCACGTAAGACTTCACACAAACCATCCTCAAGTGGAACGTCGAACAAGGCGTGTAGGGCAGGTCGGCGCAGGTCACCATCGACGAGGAGAGTTCTTCGCCCAGCTCGGGCGAGGCTTGCCGCGAGTTGACTGGCCACTGTGGTTCGGCCTTCGAGGGTCATGGCACTGGTAACCAGGACGACTTGGCGCTGTTTGGAGGTTGCATCGTGCATCAATAGGGTCCGAACGCCGTCGATCGACTCGGTCAATTGGGCGACCAGTGGGTGGTTTGGGTCCAGCAGCCGTCGTGAAGAGAGTGCTGGCAGGGTGCCGACAACGCGAATCCCAAGTCCTTCGTCGACTTGTCCTGGACCGTTCAGGCGGCGATTACGAAATTCCATATAGGCGATCCCGAGGCAGGTCAGGGCAAAGGCCGCGACACCGCCAAAACTAGCAATCAGGTACCGTTGTACGGTGTTAATACCTGGTGTGATTTGAGCTTGTTGGATTTGGAGAATTCGCTGGGGAGCATCCATTTCGATATCCCAGCTTTCGATCTTCAACGACATTTCGTGGGCAATTTCCTTAAGCTGTTCCAGTTCGGCGTCACGAACCGTGAGTTCGAGCGATTTCTCACCTTTAGAGAGCAAGATTTCTTTGCTGGATTCCAGTTGACGCTGGATGTTTTCCATCTCTCGAAGGAGCATTGCCGAACGAATGCGGTAGTCGCCGGTCACCTGACGCAACATAGCGTTTGGACTGTTTTGCTCAGAAGCAGCAGCTTGCTGTTTTGCCTGCGACCGGTACTGGGCAATCCGCTGCTGGATGTTCTGCTTTTCCCGCATCAGTCGCTGAAGTGCTGGTGAAGACCGCCGCGACCTGGATTGCAAATCCTGAAGTTGCATGTCGATAGACATCAATTGATTTTGCATCATGGCAACCTGTGGGTCCGCTGCGAGATTTGCGTCGATCTGGGATTCCAGCACACTTGGATCCTTAAGCTGACGTTGGATGATCTCAAATTCCGTTTGCGCTTGCAGGAGTTGCTGACGCATCGTAGTTAGCGCTTCGGTTTGGGCTCTCATTTCGCTCAACAAGATTCTCGACTCGGCGTCGGTGCCCACTTCACCTTCGGAGGTGCCGAGTTCCTTGGCCAGGTCTTCAAAGTCTTCCATTTTCCGGCGAATTTCACTTTGGAGATCACCCAGGCTTCGCGCTAGTGTTTCGCGTGTGCTCAATTTCTTCGTGCGGGCTGCATAGATCACTCGGTCTTCATAGGCTTTGGCAACCGCGTCGACAATTTTCTGTAACTCGATTGGATTCTCACTACCGCTGATTGAGATCTTCAAAATCTCACTTTCCTGGGGAAATGAGACGTGCAGATTATCATCAAGCCATTGGATAGGATCGTCCTCGTTAGCAATGGTGGCCAAGCTTGAAACATCAGGGTTGCGGACAGCATCTTGCAAGACAAAGTAACTTTTCAGAAGAGCAAGCTGCGTTTTTTGCAGAATCTCGAACTGTCGCGTTTCATTGGACATGCCAGAAAACGCCAGCGACTGTTCTTCACTGGAGACCTGGAACAAAGCAACAGCCGAAGCAGACTGTGGAAATAGCCACCACAAAAGACCGGCAGTACCAAGGCTGAGAACTAATCCCATGCCAAGCACCAACAGCCAGCGGCGCCGTAGAGAATGGTAGAACCAACTGCGGTCCATACCGCCGCTGATAACTTCTGGTGAACGAGGTCCTCCAGGTGTAGAAACGACCGTTGTGCTGGGAGGAAAGCTTGTTCCTCCTGGGATTAAGGCGTCGCCAGGATTCGGGCCGCCAACCGTGACCGGAGGAGTACTAGGGACTTGGGGATGATCATCGTTGGAGTGGCTCATCAGGCAATCTCTCTTTTCGTAGTTGGCCGTGCAGGTGACTTGTCTTTCAAGTCTAGTAAGGCAAATCTGTCGGCTTGCAACCGACCTGTTTCGCGGTTCAACCGCCGCAATTAGTGAGCCAATTCCCTACTGGCGACAAACTATGATGCCGATCTCATTTCTCCTTCAGTACTTGCGTCAAATGCTGAAATGTTCGGCAGTCGATCGTTGTTGTGATAAAGCAACCTCCTGTTTACTGGGAGCAACATGGGGTATTTCCCTAACTGCTGGTCAATACCACTCGTTTTCGTCTTTCGCTATCCTGTCAGATTGTGTTTACCGGATCGGTATCGGTGCCTGACGCTTCGTAGTCGCTAGTTTCACATGGGACACTTCTTCGGGAATTGTCACACGGGAAAGTATTTGGAATTCAATCCAGAGGAAGCCAAGGCCCCAAACCATCATGAGTAACCCACTAACGTCGTGTGCCAGTTGCCGAGCATGCTCATCAGTCGTGAGCAGGTATAGCAGGGCAGTCAGCACAATCCGTACAACATTCGACAACACTGCAATCGGAATGGCACTCAAAAGAACGATGAATTTGTCCCACCAGGGGCGGTCGATCAGAAAAATCATTGCTACCGACATGGCCCCAAAGATCGTAAGCATTCGTAGCCCACTGCACTCTTCAGCAACGGTTAAGTTCTCTACGACCCCTGGAAGTGTGATCACATTTCCGGCGCGGTAAGCGGCAATTCCTAATGTTTGCAGGATGAGAGTACTGCAAACTGTCGCAATCCGCTGCAGGTGCATCAGCAATGAGTTTTCCAGCACTGAAGGTAATGGAAACATAAAGACCAAAAAGCATATTCCTGGCCAGGCCCAGCGAACACACTGAAGACCTCCAACCAACAGAAATATGCCAAACATTGCGACAATGAAACTCAAGCGGTCTACTGGCGCCATATCAAAAATGGCGGCAAAAATCCGTATGAGCAAAGCCCCTACCAAAATGCCGACCCCTATCCAACGTTCGCTTGGAGGTGTCCATTGAAACGGTTGCCGCCGAAGCCAAAAGATTCCCAAGGCAAATACGGGAAGCAGATAACCGTGAGAATAAAGCGGATTTGCCCAGGCAGCGCTTGTTAGCGAGAACATGTTCCAGTAAGCGATGACCAATGCCAAACAGAGAATTCCCAAAAGGATTGCCGGGTTTCTCTGGTCAGGGTCCGACCAGGAAAACTTGGTTGCTACGCGAGGAGAATTGGTTTGGGTAGGGCGGATCGATGGGTTGATGGGCTGGCTCATGCCGGTCTCGTATCAGGTGTCGAAGGCGGAATTATTTCATTAACGAACTTGATTTTGTGATGGACTGCTTGATTTTGTGATGGACTGGATGTGTCCGGTCGACTGGTTTGACCATGGACCGAAACCAAACCAAGGTAGCTCACACTACGCGGGCCTTGACGAGGTGATTCTCGGACGGGTATTTATCGCAGGTGGGTGGTTTGACCCAGCGTGTGCCGGTGATCACTTCTCTCGTTAAGGCTGCAAAAGTGCGCGCTGGTAAAAATGCGCCAATTTATGCGGAATCAAGGTACTCAGACTGCAATGGGCAGCGGTTTGGTACCTCCATCAAAGACTCCTGTAACTTCTTCTCCTGCAACTAGTACAGCGAAGTCTACCGGACGGCGCTGAACGGACAATTGAGCATGCCCGAATCCTTTCGCGGCGGTTGAAACTCCCTTAGCAAGCCTCTCTAGGCTCCCCTGGTTTAACCTTGGGCCGCACTGGACAATACGTGTGCTGGTCACCTGCCAACCTGTTTGTAGTATCTCAGCTACCACGAGGATAAGCCGACGTTTAACAACTGTCAAATTGTTAAAGCCTATGTTGCTGCCACCTTTTGGGCGGCAAATTATCGACTGATTTTGCAACACCAACCAAATCTGGCGGTTGTTCCGATTAGCAAGTCACCAGGTATGGGCTGCTGGGTCGCGCTCATTTTGCCAAGTGAATTTACACGCTAGCGGTAGCCGTTGTACGTAATCCCAATTGCGATTGTTCATAGCGATCCCCCCATGTGGGGGAATCGCGCGATCTGGCCTTGCAGCCCAAAAAATTCTTTTTCTCCTTACAAATGGTAGGGACTGTCTCGTGCGGGGCGACATTTCCCATTGTGGGACTATTTTGATGGATGCTTTGCAAACACGGTTTATTGCCTTCTCAGGCAATCAAATCAGTTTTATTGCCTTCTCATGCTAGCGTTTGCGTCCAAAAATTTTGGGCTGGAGCAAAGTTGTGGGCAAGCTTTTCCGATTATTACGAGTGTACGACTGTTGACGGTTATGCGGGGATTGCCGCAGCGACCTGACTCTGGCAACGACAGCTTGTAGCAATTTGACCACGGAATTAAATCCACTAGTCCGGGAGCGAGGTTGCGATGACGAGCAGCTTTCGACAACTCAGCGCAGCCTGTTTTGTATTCATATTCATCACGAGCGCTGGTTGCACGGCCTTTCTCGCTCCAAGAGATCCTTTTCCAGCGACGGTAGCCGACCCTCCCCAGTGCAGCAATGTACCGCGCGAACTGGACATGGTTTCGCTACCTCCGTACACCATCGAGCCGCCCGATATCTTGATGATCAATGCCGTCAAAGTTGTTCCCAAACCTCCCCATAAGATTGAGCCCTTTGATGGTCTGCTGATACGTGCTATCGGAGTCCTACCTGACCAGCCAATCGCGGATATTTTTTCAGTCACTCCCGAGGGAGATGTCGATTTGGGACCGTCCTATGGCAAAGTCAAAGTGGTTGGGCTAACCGTCAGTGAAGCAGATGCGGCTGTTCAAGACCATTTGACTCAGCTGTTTCACCATGTCGAGGTCTCCATTTCCTTGGGTTTTTCAGCGGGTGCTCAGCAGGTTGTGGGTGAACACCTTGTGGGACCGGATGGGCGCGTGAACCTGGGGACTTATGGGTCGGTCTACGTCTCTGGTAAGACGATTGATCAAGCCCGTAAGGAAATCGAGATGCAACTATCCAATTACCTGGAAGATCCACAGGTGGTTGTTGATGTCCTGGCGTACAACAGCAAGAAGTACTATGTCGTGACGCAAGGGGCCGGATTCGGAGACAACGTGCAGGAAGCTCCCATCACGGGTAATGAAACCGTACTCGACGCGATTGCCAGAATTGGTGGTATTTCGCAATTGTCATCGAGCAAGATCTGGATTGCCCGTCCCGCACCGAACGGTGTTGGCTGTGAGCAGATTTTACCGGTCAATTGGGTCAACATCAGCCGTGGGGCGTCAACGGCCACAAATTACCAACTGATGCCAGGCGACCGTCTGTTCATTGCTCAGGACAATTTGGTGGCATTCGATTCCTTCGTATCCAAAATAACTCGACCATTTGAACGAATGCTTGGATTTGTGTCACTGGGAACGGCCACGGCGAATAGGATTACCCGGTTTGGTAAAAGTCAGTTTAACTAAGGGCTATTTGAAACATTTAAAACCTGTAGAAAGCTTCCAAGTTGTTGAGTTTTCTTTAATCGGATCACACGCAATTGCTGGGTTCTCGACTGGTACGAACCACGACCAAGTATGAAGGAACAAGAGATGAGGAAGAAATGTTTAGTTGCCATCATATTGGCTGCCTTCTTCGTCCTTCCCGGTGAAGGGCTGACGGCCGCACCGATTGCCAATCCCACGCCTGGGCCTTGCTGTATCGATGGTGTTTGCTATCCGAAACGTGAGACTTGGGGTTTCTATGGAACCCGTTGGCGACAATGGCCCAATGATCTGCGGCCGGAGGTTCCCGGTCGCTCTGATTTGCCTTCCAAGCCAGATTTGCCAGATGAGTTGCCTTCGGTGATTTTGCCCGACTCCAAGCACGAAGACCTTCAAGCCCCGGCGCCCACCAAAAAAACAGAGGCTGACGCGGAAGACACGGTTCCTGCTGAGGGAGAGACGGGACCAACGTTGCCATTATTGCCAGCGATACCGGCATTGCCCGGAGCCCCTCTCAAACCAACATTGCCAACAATACCTGCCGATGTGGGGCTACCAAAACCTGGGGGCGGATTGGCACCTGGCAAACCTCCAGCAGGGGATGCGGGCTCAGATCCTCCTCCAGCTTTGCCCTTGGATGTGCCAACAGACAAGCCTGAGGGCAAGCCGAAATTGGACTTCAAACTTCAACGACTTCAGCCGATTCGAAGACCCGCAAATGATCTCGACTTGCCACCACCGCTTCCTGAAGGATTCACCTACCAAGGTCGGGCAACATCTGCTGACCAGCACCAGCAAGTGGCAAGTTTGCCGTCTGTGAGCATGCGACGACTGCCGGTGGTGTCCAAGCCACGGGACGTTGGCACATCGGCTGATGCTGCGGCCGTTCCGGTCTCCTTGACAAAGTCCAGGTCCTCCGCTGGACGCGATGCAAACATAGCCACGACCGTGTATGGGTTTCCGTTCCAGTAGCCGTTAGCAGGCGGATGGCCACGCATTTGTCTTGCGGCTTGCTAGCCGCCACAAGTTTTCCGTGGAGACGGTCTGGTGGACCGTCGCATGTTGATTTCTGCGGAAAACAATTGTGCCGCATGCATCAATTTTGAGGTCTGGATGCCACTTGCCGCGGTCCATTTCTTGACAGTTCCCGCATAGGGGCATACGGTAACCATAGGGTGGTTTGGGTGAGCAGTACCCAATGGAATCGCTCCTCATAAGATTCAAGGTGGGATTCAAGGGTCGTTATGCCAGACTGCTATGCGGCTTGGCGATTCGACCCCACCCAAGGTTGATTCTTACGCTGGTTCCGAGGAGGTTGTGAACTTCCTATCCAGTTCGTCACCATTGCAACTTCAGCAGGCCAGTTCTGTACCTTTTTGCCCCGTTTTGTGAGGTGCTTTTTAATGTGGATGTTCATTACAGGTGGACTTTTAATCGCAATTATTGTGGGAGCAATCGCCGTTTCTATAAGCATGGGGCGGAACATTGCATTGGTCTGTGCGACTGCCGGTATTTTTCTGATCGGTTTGACGTTTGTGCAGGCTAAGTATTCGGATCGTTGGGCATCATCCAATATCACAGCTCTAGAATTTGTTGAGTGCTTTAACAATGTTCCAACAGTCATTGGAGACTGGGAGTCTAAGGACCTGGAGGTTAAGGAGGAAGTCCGCGACACGGCCGGGGCAGTCGGGTATGTGTCGCGAGCCTACACGAACACTAAAACCGGAAAAGTCGTGACCCTCTGGCTGATTGTTGGCCACTCGCGTGATATTTGTCGTCATACGCCAGATATCTGTTACCCATCGTCAGGATTCCACAAGCAGAGCAACGAGAACGTCCCTTACACGATGGCTTTTGACGAGCTGCAACCGTCCCACTTTTGGACCAATAGTTTCATTCGTGAAGATCGCAATGGTCGCGCGCTGGAGCGAGTCTTCTGGTCGTGGTATAAACCGAATGAAAAAGGCGAGGTGAAATGGATTGCTCCAGAACATCAGCGTTGGGTCTTCGGAAACGCCAGGGCGCTCTACAAAATGTACTTTGCAAGTTCAATGCCCAGCCCGAAGCAAACGGCTGACAAAAGCGATTGCATTGAGTTTGCCCAGTTGTTCCTGCCACAGCTTGAAAATGCCCTGCTGGGACAAGATGCGGAGCCAAGCGACCAGGCTGCAGCAAGTTCTTAGCCGACAGACTGGATTCCTGTTGGGTTGCCTTCGACTTCCCCAGAACGAGCCAACCTGATCACCTGGCCAGAAGATGGGCCAGCAGTGTGCTTGTTCAAAGCGGACAAAACAGTCCCGTTACAAATCACCAGTAGATGGTTGGGGCAGGTTTCTGTCGTTTATGAGCTTGGACCGTTTCCGGTTACTGGTCATCAGCTGGCCGTACACCACCGGTTCAACCGAATCGCCCATGAAAATGATATGGCCGTCGACAAAGGCCACGTTCACCCCTCCCGGGTGCCTGCTGGATGGGTAGCCGAGTTGTTCATTAACGGGACTGGCAAATTCCGCCATAGTCCCTGGCGCACTGGAGATTTTATCAAGGTTGTTGTCGCCATTGATTTGTTGAATTCCACTGGCTGTGTTGCTCCAGACAAAACCATAGATGTGTTTTGCATCTTTGATGGGTGAAGTGTCTTTGGGACCGTTGGTTCCCGGGTCAAACATTTCAGTCGTTGAGTTGCCGTCGTACGCGTAAAACCATGGATGCACGCTTTCAGAAAGCATAAGGGTATTACTCGTCCCATCATTGACTTGTACATACGAAATAGTCGAGGTGATCTCAGGGTGGTTTTCACGCCCGTCGACCTGGGAGCCAGAGCTAAGAAACGTGGTTTTTTTGGCCTTGTCAAAGAAAACACCGTTTGCGGCGCTTTCAGTGGAGTCACCGCTGCGACTTGTGTCGCCAAAGGCCCTGCCTGCGTTCACCACATAATTCAGTGACGGTTCTCCTAGAATTTCGGATGGGTCACTCGGGCAGACCAAAAACTCAATAGCGGGCCACGGTTTTTTTATGAGAATATTCGACGAAAAATCCTCTGACCAAGCATCGTACAGGGCATTTTGTTCCATGTAAGGGAGTGCCATCACGACCCAGCTCGCCCGGCGGCCCAACGATTGATTATTGCTATCGTAAACGTCATTAACATAGCCGGGCAGTCCCCCTTTGGCACTCTTGCTGTCCATGTTGATCAAGGCAAGTGACACCTGCTTGAGGTTGTTTTTACAGGTATTATTACGTGCACTTTCGCGCGCTGATTGAACCGCTGGCAGCAGCAAGGCGACCAGCGTGCCGATGATCGAGATCACGACCAAAAGTTCGACCAATGTGAAACCCGCTGTTTGACGTTGCCTCATCTGGATAACTCCTTGGGAAATGCGATTTCCGCAGTGCGCTCTGTTCCGTGTTCTCTGTCCGGTCTGTTTACCGAGAAGGTCGTTATAAGAAATGCTTCGTGGGAGCCAGCGGGCTACAGAACCACGCCTGGTGATCCTGGCCGTCTGGCTATAAACACAACGGCTGCTCGGTCTGTTTTTTTAGGTCGTGCATCTTTTCAGTGGCTGGCATACCGATGGTATCGGGAGCCGTCAGATAGGGGTGGCGACCAATAAATTCTCTCACTTTATTGTCGCAAAAAGTGAATCGGTTGTCCAGAGAACCGGCCTTTGCCACAGGGGCCCACCAAGCCCTGTTTGAGCGGTAGAGCTGGGTAAAGCAGCCCGAAACCGAACCACTGATGATATAAAGTCCCAGGCGGTTGGAAATCCACAGGGGCTGTGATATTCTTCGTTTACAAATGGACATTCTATTGCAGTTGGGATGGTGTAAATGCCCACCGAGGGCAGTGATTTCCGGGGTTGTCTACCGGGGTCACTCTGCCCGACTGTTCCCGTGTCAAACCACGTAAATTTTAAGGAGATTGGATCCATGTCGATGTTTATCGGAGAAGCCCTGACCGGCGAGGGAAATGAAATTGCTCACATTGATTTGCTGATTGGGGACAAAGATGGCCCTGTCGGGACTGCCTTTGCCAATGCACTAGCCAGGCAAAGCGACGGGCACTCAAATTTGCTGGCCGTGCTGACTCCAAATTTGGCAGTCAAACCGTCGACAGTGATGATCACCAAAGTCACTATCAAGGGGATGCGCCAAGCGGTGCAAATGTTTGGCCCTGCCCAGGCGGCCGTTGCAAAAGCGATTGCCGACTCGGTTGCTGAAGGTGTTATTCCTCAAGATCAGGCTGAAGATTTGGTTTGCGTCTGTGGTGTGTTCATTCACCCGGAAGCTGCCGACGACAAAAAGATCTACGAGTTCAATCACGAAGCCACCAAGATGGCAGTGAAAAATGCGATGGAAGGCAAGCCAACAGCGGCCGAGATGCTTTCGGGTAAGGAAGAAGCGGCACATCCGTTCCGCGGATTTTAGCCGTCGGTTCAGATGTCGCTTCCCACGATCTTAATCTGTTTTGATACGGACCTGCAGCCGAGTGTGTTCGACGCGGTTGTGGCTGCCGATGCGGGTGTTGAGCATTTGTTTCGACACGGAGGTGTCCAGCCGGCCGAGGTACGCGATTTGGTTTACGGTGCAATGTTTACCCGTGCACCGGAGGACCTCAAGAAAACGGCCGTTTTTATTGGTGGCCAGGATGTGGCAGCTGGCGAGGAACTCCTGCAACAAACCACCGCTTGCTTTTTTGGGCCCATGCGGGTTTCGGTTATGCTGGACCCCAACGGTGCCAATACCACGGCGGCTGCTGCGGTTCTGGCAGCCCGAAAACACGTGGCCCTGGAAGGGGCAGTGGCTACCGTGCTGGCCGCGACCGGACCGGTTGGGCGGCGTGTCGTGCGGTTATTGGCGCGTGAAAACATGCACGTGCGAGTCGCTTCCCGCCGCCGACAACGGGCCGAGGAAGTTTGCACCGAAATCCGTCAGGCTGTTCCAGAGGCGAGTTTGCAGCCTTGCCAAACCAGCAATGAAGCTGAGACTGCCAGTGCGGTCGATGGCGCCCAGGTCATTGTGGCGGCCGGAGCGCCTGGGGTGGAATTGCTTGCTGACCAGACCCGCCGGCAATGTGGACAGCTTGCCGTTGCAATCGACTTGAGTGCTGTTCCGCCAGCTGGGATCGGCGGGATTGATCCGCAGGACAAGGCAGTCCGCCGTGACAACCACGTTTGTTATGGAGCGATTGGAGTGGGTGGGACCAAGATGAAAATTCACAAGGCCGCCATCAAGCGTTTGTTCGAAAGTAATACGTTGGTTTTGGATGCCGACGAAATCTATGCAATTGGCAAGCAGATTTGAACCGTGGGTAGGGTCATAGCAGAAGTAGCGATCCCAAGAGGATGGCAAGCACCATGGCGCTGGCAATCGCAACGGTGGCGTGGACTCGTCGTCGAAAGCGGGCTTTTTGATCGGGCGTGCGGCTTTTGAGCTCAACCGTGTGCCCTTGATGATCGACAACCTGCTTGGGAGTCTCGTGGATAGCAAAAGGGGATCCGCCAGTATTTTCCGCCGGCCTGCGACGCGACAAAATATAGTTGTCGACTGCTGCCGTGTTTCGGACTGGCGTGATTTCGGTGTGTCTGCGGGCGGCACCTCGTCTGCTCTGATTTGTGGCGGCCGTTTTACGGGAATTTTGTCTACGGCTCGGTTTGTCGGCTCCACCGAAGGCAAGGGGGCAACAAAGTCAGGTGGGACCGGAGGGTCTCGATTCGGGTTGGCCCGTTCCACCGGAGGCGGGGGAGTAACAAAGTCGGCTGGGGCTGAAGCGTCCAGATTTGGGTTTGTCGGCCCTATCGGCGGCGGAGCAGTGACAAAGTCAGGTGGTGTTAAAGGATCCAGATTTGGGACGGTCACTACCTGTTCACAATGTGGGCAGGTTACTTGATGACCCTGCCAGGTGAGTTCGACTTGAAACGCACCGCCGCAGAGGGGGCAAGCTAGTTGAGCTAGGTTCATAGCGGGCGACCAGGTTCTGGATGCATGGTCATCGATTTAGGGTATTCTTTTAGGGAAGGTTCATCTCCATTATTCAACACCAGGCTGTTACCATCTAGATCATGGCCAGACGCAAAGTCAATCATCAGGCGCATGTCCCGCCGTCCAGCCCCGCACGTCCATCGACTGGTTTGTCAGTCCGACGTACCACCAATGGGGTTGGCTGGAAGTTAGTATACCCTCGTTGTGTGCGGGATCGTGCAGAAGATATTCTTGAAGTGCGGGCCATGATTGAGGCAGGTGAATTGGAAATTGCCGTCGACGAATTGCGGTGGTTGCTGTCAGGTTGCAGCGAATTTGTCGAGGCACACACACTTTTGGGTCAACTGGCCCTGGAGATGGGTGGCGATTTGCCACTCGCCCGTGGTCACTTTGGTTACGGATACCAGTTGGGATGGTGGACCGTCAAGCGGGCTGGGCAGGTCAGCCCCTTGCTCTGTTCGCATCCGGCAAACCAGCCCTTCTTTTTGGCGGGCCAAGGGCTTGCCTGGTGCCTCCACCAGTTGGACAAATCACATATGGCCAGCGAGATTATTGAATCCTTGATCACGATGGACCCATCCGACCCGCTTGAGTTACGCACGATGTTCGACCGCCCGCAAACGGATGATTTACCCATGGCCCAATTGCTGGATACTTTTCCAGAGCGAGATCAGCCGGGGCCGCCCGGCGAGCCCTCCTCCGAGGATTAACCTGGCCATCGGGCGTACACGCCACTGTGCAGTTTTCTTCCATCCCGACTCGTTAGCGAAAGCGTGCCGGTTGCCGGTGGTTGTCCACAATGCCCAAAGATGCCGTCCGCCGTATAGGCGGCCAACTCTGCTGGACCGATGCTGGGCGAGTGGCAGGTTACCAGTGCCAGGGTTGGTTGCCTTGAGGTGAGCTTGCCACAAAGGTCAAGTAAGGTGGGAAGGTGCTGGGTAATTTTCCAGGTTTCACCCTTGGGACCATGGCCATAGGTAGGGGGGTCAAGGATGACACCGTCATACTGTTCGCCCCGCTTAAGTTCTCGACGGCAGTATTTTACAGCATCCTCAACCACCCAGCGAATCGAGCAATCCTCCAAATTAGAGATCGCGGCATTGCGGCGAGCCCGACGTACGATGTTCGCCGCTGCATCGACATGGGTGACATTGGCTCCGGCCAACGCAGCGGCCAGCGTACTTCCGCCCGTGTAGGCAAACAGGTTCAGGATTTTTAGAGGCTTTCGGGCAGCGGCAACTTTGCTGACCAGCCATTTCCAATGGGTGGCTTGTTCGGGAAAAACTCCCACATGCCCAAAAGGGGAAGGGCGTAGTTCAAAGCAGATTTCCGGGTAGGGTGGCTCAAGATTGTGGTTGGGTAGCACAAATTTCGTTTTCCACGTTTCCGGTAGTGCATCCGCTGGCGACCATTTCCCGCTTGTACCGGTGGTCCGTTTGTAACGGGCAATCGCATCCCGCCAGGTTTTGAGGTCGACTTGCGTTGGACCTTGTGCTGCCGGCGACGGACGGTCGATCACGATTTTTCCAAATCGCTCCAACTTCCGTTTTTGGCCGAAATCAAGGAGTTCATAGGTAAGCGACATATCACACATGGTTCAGCGAGTTTGGGGGAAATGCGATGTCTTGAGTTCATTATCCAGGGTTGCCCAGCGGAGGCCGAGACCGGCAGGAAACTTCGTTTCAAGCATATCCATTGTGGTCGACCAACGAGAAGCCATTTACGACCAATCCGTCATCTTTCCGCTTTTTGGAAAGTGGCGTAGAATGCGTAGCTTCTTTCTGTTTTGTACTATGAATGCCATTTGACGGATATTCCCACCAAAACCATGCCCGCCTCCGATATCGTGATCAAAGGGGCTCGCGAGCACAACCTGCGCGACGTCGACCTTGTATTGCCCCGTAATCAATTGATTTGTCTGACAGGCGTTTCCGGGTCAGGCAAGAGTTCGCTTGCTTTCGACACGTTGTTTGCCGAGGGGCAGCGGCGTTATGTCGAGAGTTTATCAACTTTTGCCCGGCAGTTCCTGGGGCAGATGCCCAAGCCTGACGTTGACTACATTGGTGGGCTCAGCCCATCGATTTCAATTTCTCAAAAGTCTTCAGGAAATAATCCTCGTTCAACCGTTGGCACGATTACCGAGATCTATGATTTTCTTCGTGTGTTGTTTGCCCGTGTTGGGCAGGGACATTGCCCTCAGTGCAAACGGCGGATCACGGCACAGACGCGCGAACAAATCATTGCCCGCATTCTGACGCTGCCCTCCAAAACGCGATTTGCAGTACTTGCACCGATCATTCGTGGTCAAAAGGGGAGGTACGAAGATCTCTTTGAAGACCTTTTGAAGCGAGGGTTTGTTCGTGCTCGGGTTGATGGGACCATTGTGCAGCTGAGTGACGATTTGGGGCTTGATCGTCAGATGAGGCATCACATTGAGGTGGTGACAGATCGTCTGGTGATTGGTTCTTCGACGATTCGCGCTCGGTTGGCCGAGGCTGTCGATGCAGCTCTCAAGGCGGGAGATGGCAATCTGATCATTGCCGTTGAACAGGAGGCAACCTCGTCCCGTGGAACCGGTGGTGCTGCGGCACGGCGGACTGGACTTCAGCCGGGCGATATCCCACTCTCGTCGCAGTTTGCCTGCACACATTGCGAGATCAGCTTTGAACCCCCTTCACCTCAACTTTTCAGTTTTAACAGTCCGCAAGGAATGTGTTTGGAATGCGATGGTCTGGGAGAATTTTACAGCTTTGATCCCGATCGACTTATAGCCGATCCAGATCTGTCCTTTTCGCAAGGTTGTATCGAACTGGTTGGCAAGTGGAAAGATTTAGGCCGCTGGAAGCGGCATATCTATCGGGGAGTTGCCGAAACGATCGAACGCAAACGCGAATGGGAGGAGGGGACCTTACTGGAAAAGCCTTGGTGTGAGCTCACCGACGAACAAAGCAATATTTGGTTGTGGGGTACGGGCGATGAGCATATCACTTTTACCTGGCGGTCTGGTCGTTCCTCGGAGAAACATGGCGGCATCTTCGAGGGTATTATTCCAGAATTGTTGGATCGTTACCGGTCGAGCAACAATACGGCAAAAATCCGCCAGCTCGAAAAATATATGAGTGTGATCGAGTGCCCTGACTGTTGTGGCCAGAGGCTCAATCCCCAGGCGCGCTCTGTCACCATTACCTCAGCCAGCCCCGAATTTTCGGATTGTCCAGAGAAAACACTTCCAGAGATTTGTGAGCTACCGGTTTCTGATGCGGTCGCTTTCTTCGGCGAACTTGTTCTCGATGAAAATCGACAGTTTATTGCCACCGAAGCACTAAAAGAGATTCGGGGACGGTTTGGTTTTCTGGTCAATGTAGGACTCAACTACCTTTCGCTTAGCCGTACGGCACCGACGCTGTCGGGTGGAGAGAGTCAGCGAATTCGTTTGGCCGGACAAATTGGCTGTGGTTTGGTTGGGGTGCTGTACATTCTTGATGAACCCTCCATTGGTTTGCATCCGCGTGACAATGCTCGACTACTGGCAACCCTGCAACAATTACGGGATTTGGGCAATACGGTTGTGGTTGTGGAGCACGATGAAGAGACGATGAGGGCAGCTGACCATCTCGTTGACTTTGGACCTGGACCAGGAATTCGGGGTGGAGAAGTCGTGGCAATGGGAACGGCTGCCGAGATCGCACATCAGAAAAAGAGTGTGACCGGCGCTTACCTAAGCGGACACAAGTGCATTGCTATTCCCCAGCAACGGCGTCTGACAAGAGATGGGGAATCGTTTCAGAAAACGATCGTGGCGACAACGGAAGATCAGGCTGATAGCGACAAGACACCTGGCAGCGTTGCACTTCGAATCGTTGGTGCTTGCCACAATAATTTGAAGAATGTCGATGTGGAGATTCCGCTCGGCGCGTTTGTCTGTGTGACAGGTGTGTCGGGGTCGGGCAAAAGCTCGCTTGTTCAAGATATTCTCTCTGATGCGCTGCGACGCGATTTGATGAATGGCAAGAGTGATCCGGGAGAGCATGAACGGATTGAGGGGCTTGAGCACCTTGATAAGTTGATCGCAATTGACCAATCGCCCATTGGACGTACTCCGCGATCGAATCCAGCGACCTACATCAAGGTCTTTGACGATATCCGCAACCTCTATGCTCAGCTGCCAGAATCCAAACGACGTGGGTACAAGCCTGGGCGGTTCAGCTTCAATGTTCAAGGAGGTCGCTGCGAAGCCTGTGACGGTAATGGTGCAAACAAGATCGAGATGGATTTTCTCGCCGATGTTTGGGTTGCCTGCCCAATTTGTCAGGGGCACCGATTTAATCGTGAAACGCTTCAGGTGTTGTACCGCGAGCGAAGTATCGCCGATGTCCTGGAAATGGATGTTCAGCAGGCCCTGGAGCATTTTGAGAATATTCCGTCGATACACCACAAGCTCAGCACACTGCAATCAGTGGGCATGGACTATGTAAAAATCGGCCAACCCTCCCCAACTCTCTCGGGTGGTGAAGCCCAGCGAATCAAGCTGGCGCGGGAGTTGGTCAAAAAGTCGACTCGTAAAACACTCTACTTGCTCGACGAACCGACCACCGGATTGCACTTTGCAGATATTGAGTTGCTGTTGAATGTATTGCATGACTTTGTCAAAGCGGGAAATACAGTTTTGGTTGTCGAACACAATCTTGACGTCATCAAGACCGCTGATTGGGTCATCGACATGGGGCCTGAGGGTGGTCGTGAAGGTGGAAGGGTCGTTGTTGCCGGGACACCGGAAGACGTGGCACGAAACGAAAAATCGTATACGGGACGGTCGTTGAGGTCGGTACTAAAAGTTGATTTGCCATCCGTGCAGAAAGTGAGTCAAAGTAAGGCCAAACGAAAAAGGACACCAAAAGTTCGCCAGGCAACCCACATTACCGTTCAGGGTGCTCAGCAACACAATTTACAAAATGTCAATGTAAAACTGCCACGCGACCAAATGACGGTTTTTTGTGGTCCTAGCGGCTCGGGTAAGACCTCGCTTGCCATGGATACTATTTATGCAGAAGGCCAGCGACGGTATGTCGAAAGCCTTAGCGCTTACGCGCGTCAATTTGTCGGCCAGATGCAAAAACCGCAGCTTGAACACATCGACGGATTGTCGCCGGCAATTGCTATCGAGCAACGCAGCGCCGGGCACTCGCCTCGGTCGACGGTGGGTACCGTCACGGAGATTTACGATTACTTTCGCATTCTGATGGCCCGTCTTGGACAGCCACACTGTCCCGACTGCGATTTGCCAATTGGTACCCAAACAGCGGATCAAATTGTCGACAAGATTCTTGCCGAGCCGACGGGTACCAAGCTCTACGTGATGGCACCCATCGATGTACAAGTGGGTCAGCAGTATGAAACACTTTGGGACTCGTTACGCACAAGTGGATATCTGCGGGTGCGGATCGATGGTCATACCTATTCGCTTGACGAAATGCCAAGCATTGACCGAAAGCGAAATCATAGTGTGGAGTTGGTGGTTGACCGTATCGTGGTCCGTAAAAGTGTTTCCGGGAGAATTGCCGATAGCGTTGAAAATAC
Source organism: Pirellulales bacterium (assembly GCA_022448345.1). GTDB lineage: Bacteria > Planctomycetota > Planctomycetia > Pirellulales > Lacipirellulaceae > JAKVCB01. The sequence goes on along the minus strand of JAKVCB010000007.1, from coordinate 9,424 downwards.
CCTGGCGTTTGGCAAAGGGGTTTTGCGGGTTGCCTATTCCGACGACGAGGTCCCAGAGCCCCGCTGGCGAGTTCGTACACACAGTCAACACCTTGTCTGTGAGCAGTGTGCGCGAAGTTTTGAACCACTCACGCCACACAATTTTTCTTTCAACAGTTCTCTTGGTTGGTGTGAGGCGTGTGACGGACTTGGTACGCAAAGGGGAGCGAATCCGGCCGCGCTGATTCGCGATCCCAATATGACACTGGCTGATGGAGCAATTTATGCATGGCCAAACGTAAACCGCGATATATCACGTGCAATGCTGGCTGCTTTGTCAACGCACACAGGCATTCCCATAGAGACGCCCTACGCTCGGCTTTCGGCCCGGCAACGAAGAATGGTCCTACATGGTACCAACGACGAGTGGATTGAAGTTCGGCCTCCAACGGCCAGCGGTAGTGGCAAGCGAGGTGGCAACAAGAAAAATGCTTCGAGTCAGCAGGAGTCGCCCCAATTTCCCCCTTTTCGGTTTCAATTCAAGGGGCTGTATCCAGCCTTGGAAGAAGCCTCGCGGTTATCTCCGCGATTTCGAAGTCAACTGGAGCATCTTGTCGATGAAGTCGATTGCAGTGAATGTGGGGGGAGCCGCTTGCGAGATGATGCGGCCGCGGTTCGTTTCCGCAAGCAGACCATGGATGATTATTGCCGGGTTCCGCTTGGTGAATTGCTCGACGTGGTCAGCAAATGGCGGCTCAAGCCAAACGAACGTAAAGTGGCTGGCGAACTGGTTCGGGAAATCAAGAATCGCCTGACGTTCCTCGTCGATGTTGGTTTGGATTATCTCACGGTCGGTCGGTCAGCGCCAACGCTTTCGGGTGGCGAATTGCAACGAATCCGCCTTGCAAGCCAAGTTGGAAGCGGGTTGTGTGGAGTATTGTATGTGCTTGACGAGCCAACCATCGGACTTCATCCCAGGGATAACGGACGACTTGTTGCAGCACTCGGTAAACTTCGTGACTTGGGCAATACTTTGCTTGTGGTGGAGCATGACCGGGATGTCGTTGCTAGTGCCGACCAGTTGTTCGATTTTGGCCCCGGCGCGGGGCGTCTGGGTGGGCACATTGTGGCGCGTGGTACACCTGAGGAGGTTGGACAGCGTCGCAAGAGCTTGACAGGCCAGTATCTCACCGGGAAAAAATCGATTCCTATTCCCCAAAACCGTCGACCTCGTAATCAAGCCTCGATAGAAATTGTGGGAGCGGCGCAACATAATCTCAAGAAGATCGACGTCGAGATTCCATTGGGTACCTTGACGGCTGTTACCGGTGTAAGTGGCAGTGGTAAAAGTTCCCTGATCAACAACATTCTTTACAATCAGCTTGCCCGCGTTTTGCACCGGGCTGGTACTTCACCGGGTGTCCATGACAAGATCCGTGGAATTAAAAATATCAACAAGGTTATTCGAGTTGACCAGCAGCCACTTGGCAATACACCTACATCGAATCCGGCGACCTATACCGGTGTCTTTGAGCATATTCGACAATTGTTTGCGCAACTTCCCGAGGCCAAGCTGCGCGGGTTTACGGCCCGTCGGTTTAGTTTTAACGTTGCCGGAGGGCGGTGTGACGAATGTCAGGGAGCTGGCGAAGTATGCATTGAAATGCATTTCCTGCCTGATGTATGGGTTCAATGTGAAACCTGCAAAGGTCAGCGGTACAATCCCGACACACTCGCGGTTCGCTACCACGGCCAGAGTATTGCAGATGTGTTGGCAATGCCTTGTTGTGAAGCGGTTGGGTTATTTGACGATTTTTCCAGAATTCGGCATATTCTGCAGACACTGTGCGACGTTGGCTTGGGTTATCTGACACTTGGACAAAGCGCGCCGACCCTGTCAGGAGGCGAAGCTCAGCGGGTAAAACTGGCGGCAGAACTGGCCCGCCCCGATACAGGGCGAACGCTCTATATTCTGGATGAACCCACGACAGGTCTTCACTTTGAGGACCTCGTCAAACTATTGGACGTGCTCAACCGGTTGGTCGATCAAGGCAACACGGTCATTGTCATCGAACACAATCTCGATGTCATCAAATCGGCGGATTGGGTGATCGACCTTGGCCCCGAGGCGGGCGCTGAGGGAGGCTCGCTTGTGGCAGTCGGGACTCCAGAAGACATTACCCAATCACAGCAGCGACCTGCGTCGCGGAAAAACCGCAAAGCGAAGTCGGCCAAAACCAGGGGGAACGGCAACGATCTATCTAGTTCGCACACCGCAGCCGCATTGGCACCAATACTGGCTGCAGGACCTTACCAGGAGCGAAAACCATTCTCTGGATCATCTGGAAGGCCGCAGCCGGGAGAACTTGAAATCACGGAACTGGGACGTGACATTAAGATGCCCTGGGAGATCGATGGACACCGCTGGCATACCCGGGATCGCGTTGCCCGGGACGGGCAGCCGTGCCATTGGGATGGCCGAATCCTGGCAGAGATTGAATCTCGAATCCACCAATTGGGTGAATTTAGAGCCACGAATTGGAATTCAAGGACTGTCGTGGAAATCACCGCTCCCAAGAAAAGTGATGGATGGTTTTTCCATGCGATTACAGGGGAACCGTGGTTGCTAAAGCTCAAGTTTCGGACTGCGAAGAAGACTTTTCAACGCGAAGAACTAGTAGCCGATCTCGGGCTGGTCCCGCTCAACGATCTGCACGAGGTGGAAGCTTACGGGAATGGTCCTCGTATCAAGTGCAAAAATCTCCGTGGCCCATGGCAAGAAGTACAGGTCGACGCCCACTCGTGGGAAGAGATCAACACCCCACAATTCTGGTCATTTCTCCAGCGGGCCATTGCAGGTTTTGAAAAATTTACGGGTCGCGTGAAGAAAAGTCCTGAAGATGTCATGCCTTGGAAAGTATTGGGGCAAAAATGGCATCTTGCGCGCAAGGGTTTTCCTCCCGGGAAAAAGCCAGCCTGGGCGATCGAAGTCCTTGAAGACCTTCTGGAGATTTTGTCGGAAGAAGCCCCGGCAGGTCAGTTCCTTTGGAACAACCAGGAAGTAGTACACTTGATGGTCCCGGAACAACGAGAACCGTGGGCAAGCATCTACACAAAACGTTTGGCCGCGGTCGATCTTGTATTGAATGGTCCTCAGAACGCGTTTGCGCTAGGACGCATCGTGGAGATCGGGAGTGAACGCTCGCTGCTGAACAACGGCGACCATCTTGACAGGATCAAGTTCCGCTTCATTACTGCAGAAGATCTTGATTTGGGTGATATGGCAGATTTTCTGAAAGAACACTTGGAAATTGTGCGGGGAGCGGTCGTACCACAGTCGACCTAGGAATTTGTGATGAATCCAACCACGAATACATTGCTGGCACCAAGGTATCTATTTCGCTTTTCCATTCCTGTTTTCCGTAACGAACTAGTTGGAACGACCCAACTGGAACTTGAAGAGTCCTATCGTTTGATGGACCTCGCGCAGCTCGATGCAGAAACTCAATACCAGGAGTCACGATTTGCCGACGTACGGATGGCTTGGAGTAGCGCTGGGTTGGCATTTCACGTTGTGGTTACCGGGAAGAAACAACTTCCCTGGTGTCGCGAGTCAAGGCTCGAAGATAGTGACGGCATTCAGGTTTGGATCGATACGAGGGCAACCCACAATATTCACCGCGCCACAAAATTCTGCCACCGTTTTGCATTGCTGCCTTTGGGAGGAGGACGCCAGGCAGAAGGGCCATTGGCCGATCAGCTTTTGATTAATCGTGCCCGTGAGAATGCTCGACCCATTCGGGCGCGGGAACTCCAGGTTGTCAGTAGAATTACCAAGACCGGTTATCAGCTTTCGGCTTTTTTGCCAGCGATTGCATTGGGTGGTTATGATCCCCAACAGCAACCGAAGCTTGGTTTTACCTATGCCGTACAGGACCGTGAGTTGGGTGTGCAGACTTTTGCAAGCGGTTCTCTCTTTCCTTTTCAGGAAGATCCCAGCTGCTGGGCGACACTTGAGTTAGCAGACCGCGTTTAAATTTGGCCCAGTAGAGTCAACCGAAAGCGGACCACCATGAGTTGGCGTAGAAAGTGTGCCTCCGGTAGCGTGGAGGATGTGCGCACCAATCGTGCCATTTCAAGCCTGGGCTACCATTTCAGCCCGAACTGTGCACCTCCGGAAGGGGCTCCCAGGCCTCCTTTAAGTTGACCGACCTGCTTCTTTGCCAGTTTTGGATCGGGTGGTGGGCCTAAATCTTCGTCCGCGGTTTGCTCCGAGCCTTTTTTCCTGGGAGCTTCCATGAGCGCCCGCAGCGACAGCGAAATCCGTTGTTGTTCCGGATCAAGCGAGAGCACCTTGACTTCCATCTCCTGGCCTTCACTGACAATGTCGCTGGTTCGATGCACACGGTTATGGGAAAGTTCCGATATGTGCACAAGTCCTTCGATTCCAGGTTCCAGTTTTACGAACGCCCCAAAGTCCATGATTTTCGAAACTTTGCCCAACACGCGTTTTCCGATCGGGTACTTTGATTCGACATCATCCCACGGATTTGCTCCCGCATCCCGGTAGGAAAGGCCGATCTTTCCGCTTTCGCGATCGACTTTTTCAACGCGAACTTTGATAGCCTGACCTTCCTTGAGGATTTCACTGGGGTGATTTACACGGTCCCAGCTCAGTTGACTGATGTGAACCAGCCCGTCGATACCACCGATGTCGACGAAAGCACCAAAATCGCGCAAGTTGCGGACAGTGCCCTCATGGATTTGACCGGGCGCCAATTCAGCGAGCAGTTTCTCTCGGTTTTCAGCCCGTTCACGTTCCATCATGGCTCGATGGCTGAGGACAAGATTACGTCGTTCCGGATTTGCTTCAGTAACTACGCAGGGTAGTTTCTGGCCGACAAAATCCTCAGGTGTATCGACACGGTACATCGAAATCTGGCCCATCGGGATGAATCCGCGAATGCCGGACACCTGGCATTCCAGGCCACCCTTATTGCTTCCAGTGATCGCAACCTCAAGGATTTGTCCTTCCTCGACTTCACTCCAGTCACCCACATGAATCGCAGCCGAGGGGCGCGACAGTTCATAATAACCTTCGTCTGCGTTATGGCGGGAAACTACCAGCTCTAATTCCGTTCCCACTTCAGGTGGCTCATCGAATTGGCGGACTGAAACGATTCCTTGGTTTTGGCCACCAAGATTCACAAAGATATCTTCGCGATACAATTTGGAGACCCGCCCTGTGATGCGCGTCTCTGGTGCCAGTTCCGATGTGATCGCATCATGACTCCCATCCATCAAGTCGTTGAGCGACTGGTCACCCAACGCCGCAAGGTACTCGGCCTCAAGTTCGGGGCTAAGAGAATCTCGCACGTTCGGTGGGGGAAAATTTTTCGTGGCGCGTTCAGCCCCTTTTTCTCCAGAGATCTTTACTGGCGACGTGGTCGACTGAGGTTTCTCCGTGGGGGCAACCTCATCGGGGGTTTGCGAATCGACTGGATTAGTCTCGCTAGGAGGAGACGCTGATTCGGATGTCTTGGGAGTTGGATCCTCGGATTCAAGAGTCACGCTGGAAGGTGAGGCAGTGGAATCCTTTTCTTTCCCGGGGTCAGCTGAAGGACCAACAGGTTGGAAACTCTTAGCGGGAACTGCGGTGTCGCGACGTTGAGACCCGATCTGGAGCCGTTCGCTAGGGCGTTGTCGCGGTTCGGATGTCTTGTGATTTGAACTCACCGATTTGGCACTTGCTTCGGCAGTGGTTTCGGCGGGATCTGAAGAGGGTGCGTCGGTCATTTGACTTGATCCATTTCGGGGAGTCTATCCAAGGTACTCCTCTTAGTGTAGCAACGGTTACCCGGGGGAATCAACGTGTGGCTTCCGTCGGGCCAGGTAGAGGTCGAGCTTTTCTTGAACTCCAGGGATGATCCGTGCTGCATTTTCATGATAGATTTTGCGTAACACATTGTCTGGAAGATCAAGACCGTAGATTCTCCAGAACCCCTGAGGTGGGAAAGGATTTTCCGCGTAGAGGAAGTATTCGTCGGAAGTTTCGAAGAATCGCCAGTGTGGAAGCAGTCTTGCGGTAGGACGTGGTCCGTCACTACCAAACATGATTCGATCGGCGTACTTGATAAAGAAACGACGAGCGGTGAAGGGTTGGCGTCCTAATTCGGCGATGCGGGATGAGATCTCGACAACCAGGTTTGGATAGGTATCAAGCCACTGGGCCACTTGCGATAAATTCTCCGGATGATTGGCAACATGTGCACCAATAAATGTTGTCTCGGGATGTCGGGCCATGACACGGTTGCGCGCCGCCAGCAGTTCAGCATGGCTGGGAAATTGATCTCCGTAAAAGCTCCATTCAGGGTGTCGTGAAAGCTCTTCCCACCGTTCGTTAAATTGATCAATGGGCTCGAAGAAGGCAACAGGGTCAGCTGTATGAATGATGACCGGCATTCCCATCTGCCCACACATTTTCCAGATCGGGTCCCAACGGACATCGTCTATTGCAATGAGCGACCCATCTGGATTCTTATAACCAAGTCCAAGTTGCTTGAAGACTTTCAGCCCTACAGCACCTTGCTGTTTGGCAGCTTCCAGTTGTGTGGCAATCCGCCTTGCAAAGCCTGGTCGGTGGCAGTCCCAAGTTGCCGGATCGTCTTTGCGACCATTCCCTTGCCAATTGACGTTTGCAAAAATCAAAAAACGATCACGATATTTTTTCCAAAGATAGTCTTTGTGTTCTTCCAGTTGGTCATCTAACTGCCCGTCCAGGCTGACGCAAAGGGCGATATTCTGCTCATCCATGATCTGTACAAATTCGTCAAGTCGCTCTGGGACATTACGAAACCGGAGTCGTGGATGGATGTGGACATCAACCACTGGAAATTTAGCCCGGTCGGGTTGATGGTTGGGGGTTGTCAGCTGTGATTTGGGGTGGAATTGCTCCAGTGCCAGAGGACGGCCATTGCTGCCATCCCATAGGATGGATTCCTCTGCCGTGGAGTGACTATTCCAAAGACCGAGCAAAATCAAAAAACCGACAAACTTGTTCATCGCAGGAGTTCACGAAGATGGAAGTGATGTTTTCCTAGTTTGCCACCGTAGTTGCCGGCGCCAATGGCCAGCACTCCTTCGCCGGCTGCTGCCTCGATAGCGATCCGCATTGCCTGACCAACGGTGGGTTCATCCGTTCCATCGATCACAATTTCATAAGCACAGTGTGCGTCAGTGAGCAGTTGTGATTCCACGCGGCCGCGCAATGTGGGGCAGTAGGCGTCGGCCGTTGAGGCTTTGAGGCCTTTGTAACGTGATCCCACCTTACTACCGCTTCGCACAACTCCGCCGGGAAATGGGGTGATGACCCCGGGTGTTTCACGGATGGCTTCAGCAGCTCGGCGAGCTGCCGCAAGGCCGGTAGCTTGTGATTCGGCTTGGAGGATAATATTCCCTCCCGCGACCCCTTTGGCGATGCCAGCCTGATCTTCGACAAGAAACTCTCCATCCATGACCGGGATACGCCAATAGCGATCAGCGGAAATTTTTTTGCTCTTTTGGTAGCCATCGCCAAAAAAACGGAGATGTTTGCCCAGCGGGATTGTCTCAACTGCGTCCGACAACCCATTAAAACAGGCAGTGGTGGGACAAGTCATAATGCATTGGCCGACGCGTCCAACGACTGCTTTCATGATGGCTGCAGTCGAAAATCCAAACATTAAGAGTGCTGCGCCACACCGACCGTCTGGTGTCGACTCCGGTTTTATGGACTGTGAGACCCCTGTCTCAGCATCGCATGCAATCACCGAAGTGCTGTAGCCAGTTGCTTCCCGGAGTGCTATGTCCAGCCAGTAATCTTCACTGGCAGTTACCACCAGACGGGTGTATCGCATGTCGAAGGCCTCGGCAAAGGTGTCGAGGATGGTTGTCTGGCCGATCTGCATATTTGAGCTTATTATTGTTCAGGAAGATGAAAAACCTTCTGCCAGTTTAACAGGCCTGAAGCTCTGGTTCTATCTATCATTAGTGCAACGGGTCAGAAAATTCCGGGACTGTGCCCCTTTACCCAGTTGGAAAAATGACACAGATGAACAACCCATATTCCAGTCGTGCTGCGATCACAGTGTGGGTAGTTTGACGAAGATTGTGTGCCATTGGTGATGCGTCGATAGAGTCTCCAGTTTTTTTAAGCATTCTCGTTTGCCCCTGAAAGGTCCTGGCAGTGGCTACTCTGGCCGTGGTTTTCTGACCATGGACCTGTGGGTCGTGTGACACCAAGCAGCTGATGGGATACCAGGCAGAAAGTACAGATCGAACAGGACTGCACCTAGACAGGCCCGAGGGCTGAAGAGCAGGGCTTATTGTGTCCGGTTTGAAAGGACCTCTTGGTTAGTCGTGTAGCCATTGGCCGGCAGCATGAATTCCACAGCACGGACGAGGCGGGCATTGCTTTCATACCAGCCTAGTCGGTGGAATCGACAGCGCTGAATTTGAATTTCGACCGTAAATCGACCCGACTGGGGGTGATTGAGTGAGATTTGAGCTCGGCGATTGGGGATCGGTTGGGTGTGAAAGAAAGAGAGTCCACAAGTTGAAAACTCACGGCCAACCACCACAGATTCCTCCTCAGTCAAGGGAAGCCCGTAGGCATCCAGAGGGGTTAGCTGTAGGAGGTAGGGCAGGGCTGTGCGGTCTGTTTGCCGCCGACTCACGTTTGTTGTTCTCCCGCGGGAAGTCTCTTGAAAGTCAGAAGCGATTTGTTCAAAAAAATTGGTAAGTGTGTTCACTTTCCATGGTCGAGGTTCATGTACATCTTTAGCGCGCGAACGAACGACAGCAGTTTCCATGCGGGGTCTCCGAGCAGTAGGGGGACCAGGGGAATTGCATCAACTGAGGACTTCCCGACAAAAAATACGTAGGTCGACTTGCCGAAGAATCCAAAGAAAAGATGGGCGTGACTTAAAAAGTGTCGACCAGGGCGAAGCCAATGTCCGCCAATCAAAGTTACATCGTTGGACGCCCACGTGCAAACAGATACCGTACAAAACGGAAAGTGTTTATTGCCATAACGTCGTGAGGACGGGAATTTTCCGCAGAGTTTACCATGCGGCCACAATTTGCGCAGTCGCTAATCAGGAGACTGGTTACCCCAGTCCCATCGGCTAGATGATGTGGGCCATTACGTCATCAAGGTTCACCATAAATCTTGACGATTGACAGCAGGTTGCAAAGAGAGGAAAGGGTATTTTGATCGCTCCCCATCGCTGCTGTTTTCCGAGTCCAGAACGACTGCCATCGTCACCACGATAGTGCTTGTCCCACCAGCACCATTCCGTGAGCCGTTTACTTGCCAGTTGCGTGTCGTGCCACTTTCCGGGGTGAATGCAGTTTTTCAACCAGAGAAACGGCTTCTTAAAACCGGTCGGTTGCAGGGTTGTGACCC
>JAKVCB010000069.1 GCA_022448345.1 Pirellulales bacterium | reverse complement strand
TCCAAGGGTTAGCCTCCTTGGATGCGGGGTTTTTTTGCGCGCTCCCGGTAACACCTCGCACAACATGACTTCGGTATGCACAAAAAAGAGATTGCAGGGCAATGGCCTCTGATGGAGGCAGATCTTTCCCCGGAGATTGGGAGACGAGAGTCAGTCGCATAGGATGACCGTAAAGGTCCAACAGATTGACCACGCTATGCTGCAGCAAATTCGATGAATCCCTCGACGCAACTCCAAGTTGAACAACTCGTCCAAGCGGTTCGCCAGATGCACGAGGCGATTCGCCGCCGGGTCGTTTCTGCATGTGAAACCCGGTCTGTCGAAGATCTTTCTGGAGTCACCGAATGCAGCAGTTCGGAGACGGACACGATTTACCGGATTGATCGTGTTGGTGAGCAGGAACTTTTGGATTTTGTTGCGGCAGAGATCGCGGGCCTTACTCCTGTGGTGGTCATTGGCGAAGGTATCAAGGATGGACATGTTGTGTGTCCAAAAGGGACTCCTGCCAGCAAAGTGCATTGGCGGATCATCGTCGATCCGATCGATGGAACACGAGGTTTAATGTTTCAGAAGCGAAGTGCGTGGATATTGACCGGGATTGCGCCCAATTATGGAGATGCGACGAGCTTTGGTGATATTGAAGCTGCCGTACAAACGGAGATTCCCCTGGTGAAGCAACACCTGTGTGATCAACTTTGGGCAGTACGTGGCCAGGGAGCCCAAGCTGTGCGTTGGAATCGGGTCACTGGCGAGTCGGCTTCGCTCAAACTCGCCCCGTCCCGGGCTGTAAATTTGCTTCATGGTTACGCGACGGTTTGCCGGTTTTTTCCTGGAGCACGGGATGTGCTCGCGGCGATTGACGACGAACTGGCCACTCGCCTGTTGGGACCACGCAAAACAGGTGACGCACACATATTCGAAGACCAATATAGCTCTACCGCTGGGCAGTTGTATGGCTTGATGGTTGGGCAAGATCGCTTTGTAGCCGATCTTAGACCATTGACCCGGCAAACGCTTGAGGCGCGGGGAGAAGCACTTGGCCATTGTTGCCATCCGTACGATATTTGTACGGCGCTGATTGCGGAGGAAGCAGGGATTGTGGTCCGCGGTGCCGAGGGGCAGTCGCTTGCTTGCCCGCTCGATACTACGACAAATGTTACCTGGATTGGCTATGCAAACCAGGCATTGGCCAAGGAAATTGAGCCAGTCCTGGGAGATATTTTGCGTGAGCGAGGGTGGCTGACCCCGTCGATCCGTAAAAACTCAAGGTGACCACCCATCGGCAATCGGGTTTTGGCGTTTGAGGGGGAGCGAGCGGGCTCCTGCCAGCAGCCGAGATGGCAGGTCAGTTTTAGCGAGGGGAGTGTTGCCTGACCGGTTACAGGGCTGCCTGATAAATGGCCAGGGCGTCTTGCTCGCACATTTCGCGCGGGTTGTTCCCCAGTAATCGAGTCACCTGCATGGCGTCGGCTGCCATCGAAGGGAGTTCGTCCTGGGTGACACCAAATTCGGTCATTGTGCGGTTCGTCCCAACCTCGGCAGAGAGCTGGTCGACGGCGGCGACCACATCGCCATCGCCCCGCCCCATGGCTTCGGCAACGATCTGGTACCGCTCGGCAACAGCCGGCATGTTAAATTCCATCACGTGGGGCAACAGGAGGGAATTCGCCACACCGTGAGGCACTTTGAAACGACCTCCCAATGGATAGGCCAGCGCATGCACAGCGGCCGTATTGACCGACCCAAGACACATTCCGCCAAGCATGCTGGCACGTGACATTGCATAGCGGGCAGCCAGGTCCGAACCATGGTGACAGGCGGTTGGAAGGTAGCGGGCAATTAGCCGAATTGCCTCAATCGCATACCCGTCGATTAGAGGGACAGAGTATCGGTTCGTATAGGCCTCGATCGCATGGGTGAGCGCGTCCATTCCGGTGTAGGCGGTTGGCCAGGCGGGCAGGGTTGTGCAAAGGTTTGGGTCGACCACTGCATGGTTGGCGATTAGGAAATCACTGACGATTCCTTTCTTTAGCTGGTTTTCTTCGTCTGAGACGACGGCGATCGGAGTGACTTCACTACCGGTACCGGCCGTTGTCGAAATCAGGACTGAGGGTGTGCCGCGCCCGGGAACCTGGTCAATGCCAAACAACGAAGCAAGCGAGCAGTGATGTTTTTCAAGTACGGCGACGATCTTGGTCACGTCCAGTGCACTGCCACCGCCAATTCCCAGAAAACATGAGGGTTTGAATTCTGAGGCTTGTGCTGCACAAGTCTCGAACACGTCGACGGGCGGATCAGGAAGGACGTCCTGGAATATGCTTGTTTGAAAACCGTGGTTGTGCAGGTTTTTTTGAAGAAGGTCAAAGAACGGTTGCTGAGCGACACCTGGGTCGGTCACGATAAATATCTTTGATCCAAACGAGGACAAAATTGCAGGTAATTGTTTCAGGGCCCCGCAGCCCATGGTGACCGGTGGAACGTGATGGGTGAAGACACGGTTTTCTGTCGAGTAGCTACTTGACGTTTGGCTGGCGATAGTGGCAGTGCTCATAATGTGTGCACGGTCTGTCAGAAAAGTCGGGAAGCCCCCAGGCCCTTTTTAGGGTGCTTCATGTTCGATGCTGTTGGTGTGGTTGAAATCGACTTTTCTTGTTTGCCGTACGTACCTCCATGACGTTAAGGAATCCTTTTTTACAACGACACTTTGTTCTGTTCGATGTTTGCTCTCCCAGCAGGTGAATGCCCAAGTTGTAGGATCTTAATAAGTCAACCTATCGGGCCGTGGGGGCTGTCGCGGACCTTGATGTTTTTCCGGTCGGCCAGTGGGCCAGCTTCCTAGAAAAGTATAATCTTCCGTTTGGATTCCTCCAGACCGATTCGGTTTTTTGCTCTGCAATAATTTCCAGGAGCGAATAGTCTTGATGACCGTGGCTCGACCGTCAGGGGGGCTTTTTAACATTGAAACGTCTCCTAAAGCATGGGCACCGATGACGGTCCATTCGGTGGAGCAGGTTTGGCGGCATTCCTCTTCGAATGGCTTCCCTTGATAACTCGGCGATGGGGTACTCCTTTTTTGCCAGAGGGGAGCAGCCTGTCCAGTTCCATACTGGCGTCGTGGGGAGAAGTTTTTCCAGGGCCATGGATAATCACGGCAGGTTTTTTCGAAGATTTTGTAGATTTGGTTCTATTCTGCACGAGTGTCGTTGACCCAAAACTTGCAAACGCGCTATGATCGCACGGCAGGTCAACCTGGCCGGTATCCTCGGGTACTTGCATTCGAGGTACAAATTTTCCCCGTAGTCTAACCCGATCATAGAGATGTCAATTCCATGAGACGTTCAACTTCGTGGCTGGTGATTTTGGTTTTTGCATTTTCTGTTCAGGCGGCCTCACGGTGTCACGGCCAGATGGAAGAAGATCAGACCGTGAGGGCGGCCGAGGCGGTGTTTCATGAAACGATGGCTTTACCGCTAAGCCAGATTCCCGAGTCTTTACTTGCCCGGGCGCAGGGAGTCGCGATCATCCCCAACGTGATTAAGGGTGGTTTCATTGTAGGGGCCCGTTTTGGAAAAGGGGTTTTGCTTATTCGCAATGAGCAAGGTGCCTGGCAGTTGCCAGTATTTATTACCCTTACGGGTGGAAATATTGGTTGGCAGGTAGGAGTTCAATCGACGGACATCGTGCTCGTGTTTACCACGCGCAAGAGTATTCAAGGAATATTGTCGGGTACTTTCACTATTGGTGCTGATGCAGCAGTTGCAGCCGGACCGGTTGGTCGTCAGGCATCGGCGGCCACCAATGCGCGATTGCAGGCGGAGATTTACTCTTATTCCCGCAGCCGTGGTATTTTCCTGGGGGTTTCCATTGACGGGTCGGTGATTCGCGTCGATCAGTTTGCGAATTCGGTTTATTATCAAAGCCAGACTCCTGGTCATCCGGCGGTGATCCCGGCCTCGGCGACGCAATTGGTCCAGGAGGTTGCCGCCCGCTCAATGCCCGCGACCGGTCCTCCCATTGTGAGCCCAACCAACTACACCCAACCTGGCCCACAATTTGCGACAGCAACAAGGAGTGAGGCAGATACCCTGCGAAATCAACTGGCTCATATTGCACCAGAGCTTTACGAAATTCTTGACCCCCAATGGAGGACCTACCTGGCGTTGCCGTCAGAGGTGTTCACCAATGGTCCCCATCCATCGCGGCAAGTACTAGACCAAACACTGGCGCGATTCGAGACCGTAAACACCAATCCCCTGTACCGCAATCTTGCGGACCAGCCGCGCTTTCGATCTACCTACGGTTTGTTAAGGCATTATTACGAGGTTCTTAACGGCACAAGCAGCGGGTTGTCGTTGCCACCCCCGCCCGCACCGGCAGTACCGCAGCCGCAGTAAAGAACAACGACTTTCGGGTCAGGATTCCAAGTCGGTTGCGACGCATCGGGAAAGGGCGTAGAGTTTCTTTAGCAATTCTCCTTTCTCGTTGGATGATCATCTTAAGGAAAATACAACCGTGACGTTTCGTGAATTCAAGGCGATTCTCCATCAATATGCCGGTCATGCGGTCCAATTTGACTTTTTGGCAGGAGGCCAGATTGAGCCCCATTTTCATGTGACTGAAGTCGGAAAAGTGACCAGAGATTTTATTGATTGCGGAGGAACACGTCGCAGCCACGAACTTTGTAATCTGCAAATCTACGTTGCCAATGATGTTGATCATCGCCTGACTGCCGAAAAGCTCCACGCTATCGTTGGTCAAGCAATTGTGCTTCAACTCAATGAGTCTCTTCCGGTTGAGGTGGAATACCAGCAGCAGACGGTCGGCAGCTATGTCATTTCGGACCACACCGTTTTGTCAGATCGGTTGACGTTTTTGCTGAAATCAAAACAGACAGCCTGCCTTGCCCCCGATCAATGTGGAATCCCGGCCCTTTCGGTTTTGACCGGAGAAGCGTGTGATCGGGAATCGGGCTGTTGCTGACGACTTGCCAGAATGATGGGGACCACTGCGGTATGTGTCTGGCGTGGTCCTTTGGAATTGGCAGTGCAACGATATTTAGATACGACGATGGTTGGACCGCGAAATTGCAGAGTCGATTCGTCGCGTTGGTGGGACTTTGCTCGGCCCACTTCATCCGTCCCCGAGTTGATCAACCGCACACCAATCAAGGGACGTAGAGTTCGTCGCAAGAAGGCCGGCAAAGACGGTTACAAGCAACTGGACCCTGACCGCCAACTTGGATGCCGGTGCCATCGAAGGCCTGGTGGCGAAGTTGCTTTTGTTCCCCTTTTTCGGCAAAGTCCTCTCCGCTGAACCGGATTGGTCAAGTGAAGGCAGGTGACTAGCTGCCTCCCGACTGGACTGTCAGTTTTCCAAACGGCCCGGTGAATGGTGAACGGTCTTAGCGCGGAGAGCTGGCCGAAGGGTCGTCAGACCTAGTCAGGAACTCAAAACTTAAAAATACGGGTCTTCACCTGGAAGGGGTGAGCTTCGACAAATTCTCCGACTCTAAGGGTTTTATCTGCTGCCAAAGGAAAATTAAATTCTGCGACGAATTCAGCGCAGATCCTATGAATCCAGGGCCAATGTCTCGCAGTACGGGCCTGGACAGGGATTTTTTATGGGCTGGCAGATTCAGAGCACAATTTTTTGACCAGCAATTCTCGCATATCGATTTGGCAACGTTTAGGATGGTATGGTTTCATGGGAAAAGTAAGGAAAATAGCCTGTTTGTCTACCATGGAAGTTCCGGTTTAACACACCATTGCGAAAGAATGAATAAGAGGAAAAAGTCATGATCGTTCGATCGAAATTCAATTTGATTGTAGCGCTTAGCCTGGTCTTGGTTGTAAGCTTAGCCGCAAAGCAAGGGGTCACGCAGACTCAGTTATCGCGTGCGCCATCGGCCGCAACGTCTACTCGCTCATCGTCGCAGTCTGCGCAGGCAAAAGAGGCAAAGGAGTGGCTTACTGCTTACATGATGGTCCATCATGGCTATCAACTTAATCATATGGATGCCTTGGAAGACAAGTTCAACAAAATGACGCCAACACAGTTGGAAACTCTCAAGATGATGTATGAGCAAAAGCATGCGGCAAATCTTCGCCGTGATGCCATGTTCCAACAGGCACAGGATCAGGTGAATAACATACGCATGTCCCAGTTGCGCGGGCAGCAGCAACTGTTCAACAAGGCAGAGCTTCAGGGTGAGCAGGAGAGTGCGGAAATCGAGCAGAATCGCCTCAATCAAATGCACCGCGAAGCTGCCCAGAACATTCGCGCGAAAGAGGCCTACCCACTTTACGGAGGTGGTGGATATTACGGCGGGTACGGTGGGTATGGTGGATATGGACCCTATCGGTATCCTTATTGACAATCGCGTGTTTTCTGCCCGGAATGCAAAGGCTGAAAATAACCGAAAACCATGTTGAAACGGAACGTGGCATCAGGTAGTGGTAGTCTCACCAGGTTACTGCTTTTTGTGCCGTGTCGGAAAAATGGTTTTGCTGGGCCAACGATAAAACAGGTTCTTTGGGGGGTGCTTCCCCCGATTTATTGCTTGAGGGGATTTTTGGGATGAACTGGCGTCACCTGTCTCTGGTAGTCACGATCGGTTTGTTGTTCTCCGTCGGCCCTGATGGGGTACAGGCCGAGTCAACTTCCCCGGACAAATCCTCTCCAGCGTCTCCCGATTGGAAGAAGCTGGAGAAAGCTTATGCCTCGACTACACTGGAATTGGCCCAGGCCGATCTGGCCGTCGACGAAGAAATGATCGAGCAAGTTTCGGGAACCGTGCCCGGCATGCACATCGATCGCTTGAAACGGCGGGTCGTACTACGCCAGCGGCAGTTAAAAGCGCTTGAGAACGGGACAGCTGTTAACCGGCTTGAGCCGTTGGCGCTCAGTTGTCAAATGGTGTTGGCCAATTCGGCAGACAATCTCCGCCGGCTGTTGGCGGCCAACAAGCGGATCTCTGGAACCATTCCGGCGGTTGAGATTCGACAGGCGGAAGTGCGGGTTGCCGTAGCCGAGGCGCGGCTGGCACTGGTCAAGGCCCTTCCAAAACAGTCTGAACCAGTGCGTTTTCACTGGGAACTGCAGATCTTGCGGGAACAACTTGACGAAGCGATCTACTTGATTCGAGAATTGCAGTTGCGGGAGTGATCGCATCGCCGGTCCCAGAGTAGAGGGCCACCAAAAATGTGGCCTCTGGTGGGTTGGACAGCTGCCCCTCCAGGGATCTTAGCGGGAAAAGTGGCCCAGGATCGCAGTTGCTGCCGACAAGGGGACTGGGGCCGTGGTAGCCAGAACCGTAAAGTCCCAGGTAGCGAGGAAATATGCAGATTTCTGGCGAATCTTTTTGCAGACGTGGCAAACCGTGGTGAACCCGGTTTCATACCCTTGTGCCAACTCCTTTTCCTGCATTTAATTAACAGGCGCCAGCTTCACCCAAGGGCACTTCCGACAACCGGTTCATTCACGCGGATCGCTGTTGTCTGGCCGGTTGCCAATATTTTCAGCCTGCAGGCTGGTCGATGATCATCCGAAGCGAGTTTGAAGATATTCGCCTGTTCCAAATTGGGTCCTCGGTTTTAGCATTGAAATTTTTGTAGTCAGCTAAGGCTCAATGTGTCTGACTCTTTGCAATTTGCTGGATCAAGCCATTAGAGAACCAGTCCATAGAGCCTTGAGAGCATGGAGTTTTTAGAATGGAAGTTTCATGCTAGCCACTCGTACGGGTTATGGTTGAAAAAGTCCAAGGTTTGAAGAAGGTCATCAGGAAAGGGTAGCGGAACGGGTTTCCAAGGCGGAGATCACAAGACTGCCATAAATCGACTGGAGAATCGAACGAACATGCGTTACCTGCCATTTACCGTTGTTATATTGTTGACGATCGTACTTTCCGCCCTGACGATGTTGCATAGTGGCTGGTGGTCAACTCCTTTAGCTGTTTTTGCCTTATTGACCTGTTTGGGATGTTACGACCTCATTCAGGTTCGGCACAGCATCCTGCGGAGTTTTCCCGTCATTGCTCATTTGCGTTTCATGTTTGAGCTTATTCGTCCGGAGCTTTACCAGTATTTTGTCGAGAGCAATACCGATGGGCGGCCTTTCAATCGCGACCAACGGTCCCTTATCTACGAGCGTTCAAAAAATATTGAGGGCTTAAAGCCATTTGGTACCGAGTTGGATGTTTACTCCGGTCAGTACGAATGGGCTCTGCACTCGATTGCCACCCACAGCAAGTCCAAGGAACACTTTCGCACGATGGTTGGGGGTGCAGAGTGTAGCAAGCCGTATTCCTGCTCGCTGTTGAATATTTCTTCGATGAGCTTTGGTGCGATCAGTCCGAACGCGATCATGGCGATGAACAAGGGGGCGAAGAAGGCAGGATTTGCCCATTGGACCGGTGAAGGGGGATTCAGCCCATATCACAAGAAATATGGTGGCGACATCGTGTGGCAACTGGGCACGGGATACTTTGGCTGTCGCAATGACGACGGCACTTTCAGTGCCGACTTGTATGCCGAACAAGCGGTCGATGAACAGATCAAGATGATTGAGATCAAGATTTCGCAGGGAGCAAAACCAGGACATGGAGGTGTATTGCCGGCGGCCAAGATTACGCCTGAGATTGCGGCAACTCGCAAAGTCCCAATGGGGCAGGACTGCCTTTCTCCGCCAGGCCATTCGGCCTTCAGGACTCCGCGCGAACTGTGTGAGTGGATTCAGCAATTGCGGGAGTTGAGTGGTGGTAAACCGATTGGTTTTAAGCTTTGTCTCGGTATGCCACACGAGTTCCTGGCAATTTGTAAGGCGATGATTGAAACACAAATCCTGCCAGATTTTATCAATGTTGATGGCGGAGAAGGAGGGACGGGAGCAGCACCGCTCGAGTTTTCCAATAACATGGGAACGCCTCTGGTCGAAGGTCTTTTGTTTGTTCACAATGCGCTGGTGGGTTGCA
Source organism: Pirellulales bacterium (assembly GCA_022448345.1). Taxonomy (GTDB): domain Bacteria; phylum Planctomycetota; class Planctomycetia; order Pirellulales; family Lacipirellulaceae; genus JAKVCB01. The sequence goes on along the minus strand of JAKVCB010000069.1, from coordinate 9,689 downwards.
GTTTGCGAGACAAGTTGAAGGTTGCCTGTGCCGGCAAGGTGACTTCTGCTTCCCACGTACTCCGGAATCTGGCAATCGGAGCCGATTGGTGCAACGCGGCCCGCGGATTTATGATGGCGGTCGGCTGTATTCAAGCCCAGAAATGCCACACGAACACTTGTCCTGTTGGCGTGGCCACTCAGGATCCAGGTCGTTTTCGGGTGCTCAATGTGGATGACAAGGGGGAACGCGTTTACCGTTACCATTCCAATACGATGGAGGCATTGTCGGAGTTGGTTGCTGCCATGGGAGTCGACAAGCCCTCGGAGTTAAAGCCGTTTCACGTTACCAAGCGCCTTGATTCGTGTCGGGTTGTGACTTACCAGGAAGCGTACAATTTCCTCGAAGACGGCGCGATTTTAAATCAAACGGGTGAGCACCCCTATTTTCACAAATTGTGGTCCCAAGCGTCTGCCGAGACGTTCGGTGTCGTAACTGCTAACTAATTCAAACTGGCCACTTCGGGTGGCACAATGAGAAAGACTGAAATGTCAAGCCAGCGAGTGGTGATTTTGGGGGGTGGGTTTGCCGGGGTCTACACCGCAATGAAGCTGGAGCGTTTGCTACGCAAACGCCAGGATGTCGAAGTGGTTCTCGTCAACCGGGAGAACTACCTTGTCTTTCAACCAATGCTGGCGGAAGTGATTTCCGGAAATATTGGTTTGCTTGACACGGTCTCTCCTATTTGTCGTTTGGCGCCAAGTACGAGACTTTACGAACGTGAAGTCGAGGATGTCGATCTCGCCAATCAGACGGTGACGCTGTCGCCGGGCTTTGAGGCCAATGCGACGGTCCTTCACTATGATCATGTGGTGGTCGCCTTTGGTAACGTTACCGATTTTCGCAAGATTCCCGGGCTACATGATCATGCGTTTCCGTTCAAATATCTGGGGGATGCCCTGCGGTTGCGGGACCATTTAATTCGTGTGCTGGGGGAAGCCGCAACGACCACAGATCCTGAACTGCGAAAAGAACTGCTCACTTTTGTGATTGGTGGTGGTGGGTTCTCGGGAGTAGAAGTTTGCGCTGAACTTAATGATTTTGTGCGACGTGCAGGCAAAAAGTATTTCCATATCAACCCCAACGATATTCGCACCGTGCTGGTGCACTCAGAGGATCGCATCCTGGAACGGGAAATGCCCGAGCGACTGGGAAGGTATGCCCAGGAATTACTTCGCAAACGGGGAGTTGAATTTATTTTCAACCTCCGCCTTGAAACGGGCACTCCTAAATGTGCGGTTCTGCATGACGGACAACGCATTCCTACCAGAACACTCATTTCAAGCGTTCCATCTTCGCCTAACCCGATTGTCGCCGGCCTCGATGTTCCACAAGAACGGGGCCGCATCAAAGCGGACTCCAAACTGCAGATTGAGGGTTTTGAGAATGCCTGGTCCTTAGGTGATTGCGCGGCGGTACCGAATCCCTCAGGAGAAGGTGTTTGTCCTCCAACGGCACAATTTGCTATCCGGCAGGCAACAACTTGTGCACACAACATCGTGGCTGCCATAGATGGCCAGAAACAAAAGAACTTTCGATTTAAAGAACTCGGTAAAATGGCATCCCTGGGACATCGTCGTGCAATTGCACAACTCTTTGGCTGGATCCACCTCGGAGGATTTTTGGCCTGGTTGTTCTGGCGAGCGGCCTACTGGGCCAAACTTCCGGGTATCGACCGCAAAATCAAGGTTGGAGTTTCCTGGATGCTCGACCTCGTGTGTGGGCCTGAAATTGTACAAACGAAAGTCGATGTCAAGCCAGCCATGTCTGAATCACACTTCGAACCTGGAGAAATAGTTCTTCATAAAGCGGATCGTGCTGATCGGCTTTTTATCATTCTCAACGGCAAAGCAGAACTTTCCTATGGAGACGAAAATGGCGAAGCGGCAAAAAGTGTTGAGCTTACCGCCGGTGATGTTTTCGGTGTGGCCGAAATACTCGAAAAGACGTCGGTCCAGGCCAACGTTCGTTGTATCGAACCGCTTACGGTTGTGACCTACAACAAGAGTGAACTCGAACCGTTGTTGGCACTGCCAGCGGTTCGAACATGTTTTGAACAATTGCGGTAATACGTCCATCCAAAGGATGAAACGGGGCTAATTTTCCCTCCCCTTCACGCGTAGTTGATAGAAAGAAGAATCATGGGCCAGAACGTATGTGAAAATCTGCTGGATATTTTTGCCGGCGTTGGCGTTCGGGACATTTTTGGAGTAACCGGTGATGCGCTGAACGCATTCCTTGAAGCCATTCGTAAAGACGGCCGATTTCGTTGGGTTGGTGTGAGGCATGAGGAAAATGCAGCCTATGCTGCCTGTGCCCAAGCCGAATTGACAGGAGGCATTGGCGTTTGTGCTGGTACAACCGGTCCCGGAGCCTTGCACTTAATCAATGGACTCTACAACGCAAAAAAAGAAGGGGCTGGTGTGGTTGCAGTGACCGGACAAGTGGCCCACACCGAACGGGGGACGAATTACTGGCAGGAAGTCGACCTCTCGAAAATGTTTGATGACGTGTGTGCCTATCAGGCAGTGATTGATACCTCCGCGCAAATGCCGCGACTGGCAGAAATTGCAGTTCAAAAGGCGTTTATTGATCGGACGACGGCCCGGATCGAAATTCCCATTGATTTAACCGAAGCCAAAATCAAGAGTAACCACTTCATGCACCCGCTCGTCACCGAGCAATCTTCTGTCATTCCGCCAGATTCTGAACTCGACAAGGCGGCTCAGATTATTAATGAAGGAAAACGGGTTGCCCTGTTTTGTGGAATTGGTTGTCGCAATGCGAAAGAGGAAGTGCTCTCGCTGGCCGATCGGTTGAATGCACCGGTTGTTCATACCTTAAGGGCCAAAGATATCTTTGACTATGGAGATGGCAACGTTGTTGGGCTTACCGGTTTGATTGGAAATCCGTCCGGATATCATGCCGTCTGGGATTGTGATGTTCTTGTTATGCTGGGAACAAACTTTCCCTACGACGGTTTTATTCCCGATGGGATTAAAATTATCCAGGTCGATTTCAAAGTAGAAAATATCGGGCGTCGGGCACCGGTGACGCTTGGGCTGGTTGGCACTGTCAAGGAGACGGCAGCCGCACTCTCGGCGCGGGTTGAGGAGGGAGGATCGGAGAAGTTTTTGCTTCATCTTGGCAAACTTCGCGACAAGTGGCTTCACCAGATGGACCGTCAGGCCGCGTTGACCCGTACAGACGAACCCTTGCATCCACAGTTGTTTGCAAAGGCGATCAGCGACCGGGCTGCGGACGATGCGGTCTTCAGTGTCGATGTCGGAGAATGCACCGTGTGGATTGCCCGGCAGGTACGCATGACGGGCGACCGCCGGATGATCGGCTCGTTCAACCACGGATCTCTCGGGGCCAGTTTTCCCCTTGCCCTGGGGGCAGCTGCCCTGGATCCCAGTCGGCAGGTCTGGGTTTTTTGTGGTGACGGTGGGTTTGGGATGGCTATGCAGGACTTCATAACCGCCGTCCGTTTTAATTGGCCGCTTAAAGTGATTGTCTTCAACAACAGTGAACTGGGGTTTGTAAAGATGGAAATGGAAGTGTCTGGCTTGCCTTTCTATCCAGAAGCGACAGGGTTACTGAATCCTAACTTTGCGGAATATGCAAAAGTGTGTGGTGGTGATGGTGTCCGCGTGGAACATGCCGGGGACATTGTGCCAGCAGTCGAACAAGCGATTGCTTCCGATAAGCCATTTATTATCGATGCGGTGGTCAGTCCGGGCGAACTGACCATGCCCCCGACCATTAAAGTTGAACAAGCGTGGGGATTTGGTATGTCCAAGCTTAAAGAAGCCATGCTGGGCCTGCGGGGTGATCATTCGCAGTGGCAAGCGTGGCGGGATGAGTTCAAAGCAAACTTGGGATGACCCATATTGAATAATCAAAAGGAATGAAACGTGGGGATTAATTCAGCTATTGCCAACTTGCGAACCTCAGACACTGTTGAGGTTGCTATCCGTGGCCAGGCTTTGCTTGAGCAGCCCCTATTGAACCAAGGGACAGCATTTACCGAACAAGAACGGCACGATTTTGGTTTGCTTGGGCTGTTGCCCCCCGACATCGAAACCATTGAGCAGCAGGCAGACCGTTGTTACGAAGCCTTTTGCAACGAACCGTCGGACTTGGAAAAGCATGTTTTCCTGCGAAATCTTCAGGATGAAAACGAGGTGCTTTTTTACCGGCTGATTACCGAACACATCGCTGAAATGCAGCCGATTATCTACACTCCGGTGGTGGGTGAGGCGTGTCAAAAATTCAGCCACATTTACCGTCGTCCACGCGGGTTGTTCATCGAGTACCCTCACCGGGAACACATCAAGGAAACGCTTGACAATTGCGCCCTCTCGAATGTCGAAGTGATCGTCGTCACCGATGCCGAGCGGATTCTCGGGTTGGGTGACCAGGGGGCGGGTGGGATGGGAATTCCAATCGGCAAGTTGTCGCTCTACACGGCAATCGGTGGGATTCATCCTTCTGCGACGTTACCCATTATGCTTGATGTCGGGACAAACAACGCCGAGCGGCTGAAGGATCCAAGCTACATTGGCTGGCGTCATGAACGTATTACAGGACAGGAATATGATGATTTTGTTGATGCTTTCGTGACTGCGGTCAAGGAAAAGTATCCCCGCGTTCTGCTCCAATTCGAGGACTTTGCTTCCAAGAACGCCTCGCCCATTCTCGACCGCTATCGCGATCAGCTCTGCACATTCAACGACGACATTCAGGGAACTGCTGCTGTCACAACAGGTACTATTTTGGCTGGTGTTGCTGCAACGGCTCGAGAACTGAGTGAACAACGTGTGGTAATGCTTGGAGCCGGATCAGCTGGTGTCGGGATCAGTAACCAATTGGTTGCGGCGATGATGAAAGAGGGGCTTAGCCTGGAGGAGGCTCGCAGTCGCTTCTATTTGATCGACAGTCATGGACTGATCCACGACGGCCGGACCAATTTGGCGCCCTACAAAGTCCCCTTCCAGCAAAAGCGGGAATCCCTGGGGGACTGGGGTTGTCAGGGGAACGAAATCAGTTTCCTCGATACGGTCAAGCATGCCCAGCCGACAATCCTGGTGGGAGTGACTGGCCAGACAGGCGCTTTTACCGAAGAAATTGTGCGCGAAATGGCGAGCCACGTGGAACGCCCCATTATTTTTCCTTTGTCGAATCCCACCTCTCGGGCTGAGGCAACCGCAGCCGATGTGGTTGCCTGGACAGAAGGTCGAGCCTTAATTGCAACAGGCAGTCCGTTTGACCCGGTGCCCTTTGAAGGCCGAGAGATTCCTATTGCCCAATGTAACAATAGCTATATTTTTCCGGCGATGGGACTTGGTATCCTTGCTTCGGGTGCAACGCGCGTGACGGATGACATGTTTATGGCAGCGGCGCTTGCCCTTCGCGATGGTTCGCCCGCGCTGAAAGACCCCAAGGCATCGCTGTTGCCGCGACTGGAGGATATTCGCAGGATTGCCAGGCACATCGCGATCGAAGTGGCACTCGCTGCACAGAAAAACAAGGTTGCGCCAAAAATAACGCAGGCAGAAACAGAACAACGTGTTGATGACACGGCTTGGATCCCCGCTTACCCCGAATTGAAAGCAGTGGGTGGCTAGCCTCAAGTTCACGCGCCAGTTACGATACGCAAAAGTTGTGGCCGACAATCAGTTCATCATTACCCAACCGTCAACGTGGAGATAAATCCATATGAGTTTCGACATCATGACCTATGAGCCGGAAGGCGACAAAAAAAATTCCGACTTTTTCAATGAGTACCGGTTGAAGATCTATGAGCGACGGGAATCAAGTGGCCTGATGCAGTTGTTGGGAAACTTGCGGGGCATAGCGGTTCAGGTCGAAACGGGCGATGCTCTGCCGTATATGGAAGAACTTTACCTGATGACTCCATACCGGTTCACGGCAGCTTATATCACCGACACACACAAAATTTATGTACTCACCTCCGAACCAGAATTCCCACGGTTTTTCTTGTTGGAACCTCTTGATCCAGCCTACGAGGACGACATCAAGCGGTTCAACATGATGTATCCGATGGCGCGCCAGACGCCCAATGCCCGCTACATTGGCGAAATCTTTCACACAACCGATGTGGATGAAACCCGCAAGATTTTGGAAGATCAGAATATTCGGTTTCATTATCCCGGTGAGATAGAGAACTCATTTTATGCAAACAGTCATTTGTCATTCACGTTTCCGTCGGATTTTACCTATAACCGTTTGGGCTACACCAGCTTTGATATGGACGATTTTGATGCCCTCGAAATTGGTCAACGGTTTCAGCTCACTCCCGACCAGTTAACACGGCTTGAAAAACAGGATACGGTTGGGCGCGACCTTGGCACCCACGAGTTGCTTGCCGGTATTGATCACATGGCGACCCGGATTCTTGCCGGAGAACGGGAAGATGCAATTCTTGAGTTTCTCACGATGTCGAATTATTACTTCTGGGGAGCCTACAATATCGCGGCGATGAATTCATCGACCAACGTGAACCGTAATCACCTTGTTACCGATGACAAAGAATCCCCCGCCAAGGTCTTCACGGCCAATAACACGCCGTCCTTTGTCAATTCGTTCGATAATTTGCCGATGCCGACCGAAGACTTTGTCCGGAATTTTGGCCGGCGCATGCATCATATAGCCTACGAAGTCCGCGATGGAGATCATCCGTCAGGTGTCAAAAACGTCGATTATGTCGTGGGGAAACTTGCGGAGAAGCAAATCCCTTTTCTAGCGCATGTTGTGGGAGAGTGCAAAGACGATCCAGATCTCAAGCAGATCTTTTCCAAGCACTCGAAGTACTCCATCCTGATTACCGAGTATGTCGAGAGGTGCCACAAGTTTACGGGCTTCTTCACGAAGCAAAATGTTGCCTCGTTAACGGAGGCGGCAGGGCATGATGAACGGTATGAACATGGGCACGTTTTCGACTAGCCGACCATTGCTAGTTGCATGACTCTGTGTTTAGGGCCTCTGGAGTGTGAGGCTTCGGTGATCGCCAGGCGACGTTTCTGCACATCCCTGCCGATCATTATGATCAAGAGCCAGATTTTGCGCGGCGCGATTTTGTCCGCTCGGCCGATAGTTGGCAGGTTTCGGCACCCAGTAACAGAATTTGCGCCGTATAAAAAATCCAAACGACAAAAGCAACGATGGCACCGCTGGTTCCGTAAGTTGATGTAATCACGCTGCGAGAGAGGTAGAAGCCGATAAGCCATCTGCCAAACTCAAACAAGATCACCGAAACCATAGCTCCCAAGAGAACGTGGCGCCACGCTGGTCGCTGAGAGGGGAGGAGCTTGAAGATGATTGCGATCACACCAAGCACAATAAGTAATGTAAATCCACCGGTTGTAACATTCCAAAGCGGACCGGAAAAATCCAAGTTGGGGAACCATTGGCTTGAAATGGTGCGAATGAGCAGTTGGGCGAATAACGTGGTCACCAGTAAACTACCGGCGATGATAACACTCGAGGCTGCGATCAGACGTCCGAAAAGGAATGACAAAATTGCTTCGCGGGTAGACCGCTCTGGCAATCCAAAGATTCGATTCAGTGTGTTGCGGAGTTCCACAAAAATTGCCGATGCGGCATAGAGCAAGAGAATTCCTGAAATCGTCGACGTAACGGTGATGCTGCCGGTAAAAGACGAATTGGAAAATATTTCCTGGGCAACCTCGGCTCCGGCAGGGCCAATAGTCTCGCCAAGTTTTGCCTGCAAAAGTGTTTTTGCCTGGTCGCTTCCCACAAAATGACTCAGCGCAACCGCGGCAAAAACAAGCATCGGGGCCAGCATGAAAATCGCAAAATAGGCAATAGCGGCTGCGGATCGGGTGTTGTCGTGATTAACCCATCGCTCCGACAGTTGTCTCACCAGTGAGAACAGGTGCATGAATCTCCTCAGCATGCGTGTGTTTGATCAAAAATATCATCCAGTTCTGTAGCACATCGGTGCACGGTTGTGAGGAACGCTTGTTATACAGCGAGTCCACCGGCAGTCCATGTTTCTCAAAGAGAGAACCGGCCATCAGTCGGCGGCGATCCAGGTTTTTGCCTCGTCCAGATTGCTGTGGTCAAAATATTTGATTTTTGCGGTGGTGAACGGTTTGCAAAAAACGGCCATCCCTTGTTCCCATTTTGTCTCGCCAACAATGGCCAGGCGTTCGATGTCGCGCCAATGGTGTGTATCAAACTTGATATCTTCCCATAGAGCTCCCGCCGTCCAGCCGTGGAAATCGTGCATTTCAACCAGCAAGCGAAGTTTTCCATATTTCTGAATCTGCTTTTCAACGGCAGGTACAAAATTCTCGTAAGATTCCTTGGTCAGTTTTCCACTCAGCTTCAGGTGGGTTAGTTCTCCTGTCGCCAGTAGTTCGACTTCGTTGGACATGAAATTTACTCCTGTCGTTATGATGTCCGGTTAAAAGGATCGAACGATAGGATCAGCTCGATACTATGTCATCATTCTAATAGGTTGTGCTGGGACGAAAAGTGGGCTTGAGAGTGGCCAGGGAGGGGCGCACCGGGAGATGGTCCATAAGCGTTTCCAGGGCTATGTGTTGCCGGAGAATCCGAATTTGAGAGCCCGACAGTGGTCTGGAGGAGAGGGGCCCAAAGAAGTGCCCAAATAGCAAAGTTATTCGGTAAACACAGTGTAAAAATTTATTCCAAGACTTCCCCTCTCAGTAGAACTTGCCAGAATCACCGTCTCAGGGGGAGTGGGTTGCCCTTTTCCCGTCAGGTGACGATTAACGGCCGCAGCCTGACAGGTTGCCACCAGAAGTATTTTTGACAGGCGGGGAGGTATCCCTGACAAGCAGTTGTCTTTTCAGGATTTCGCATGAGGCGACCCAACCGGTTGAGGTCGAGCTGGCCCTATCAATCGCGTCCTAACAAACAGCCGCTCATTCCGCTTTAATCCAGTCGATGTCCAGGTTGAATGGACCAGCCTGCTTGTCTGCCAGCAGAAAACCAATCGAGTTGACCTCTTCAGGATTCAACTCCGCGTTCGGAACTCGTCTCCCAAAGGACGTGCCATAAAATTCCGACAGAGGAATACGGATTTCTTGCCATTGGTTGGCGACCGTGTCGATCGGGGCCCGGTAAGAAAATGCCATACGCCTGGTCGGCACATGGAGATTCAGGTAATACTGCCGACCATCACCACGAACGCGTACGATGATTGCCCCCCCATCTTGGAGGCCGAGTTCTTTTGCTTCGGATCGAATCGAAGTAAAGCCGCCGCGATTTTCCAGCGAGAGATTTCCCGAAAATTGCAGAATGTCGTCTGCTGTCACACGTGCCCCTCCCTTGGAAATCCCACCCATTACGTTGTCGTTGATTGCCCGCCAATCGGCGCTCTCCTGGTTGCCTTGGAAATCATACACAACACGACTTTCGGTACCATCTTCACCATCTTCCGAGTCGCCTCCAGTCGGAAGCAAGACCGAGTCGATGACATGAATGACGCCGTTACTGCCCTGGATGTCTGTCTCGAGTACCTGGGCGTCTCCAACGTAAACCTGGTTGCCACGTACCTCAACAGGGAGGTTGCTTCCCTGAAGGGTCGTTGCTTCTGAAAGTTTTACCACGTCCGCTGCCAGCACGCGGCCAGC
>JAKVCB010000068.1 GCA_022448345.1 Pirellulales bacterium | reverse complement strand
CGAAGAGCCAACCTCGATCACTTTTGGCCAACGGGCGATGAAGGGGACTCGATGTCCTCCTTCGAAGAGATCCGCTTTGTGACCCCGGTAGACATGACTTGGATTGTGCCCATGTTCGACCAGAAATGGAAAATCAGCACTTGGTGTCGCGCCATTATCACTGGTCACTATGAAGAGCGTATTTTTCGCAAGGCCCCTCTTTTGCAAAGCATTCATTACCTCACAAACCGTCCAGTCGATCTGCATCACAAAATCGCCCCACTCGTTGAGTCCACTTTGGTGCTGTGGAATGATGGGATTGTGCGGCGCGGTCAAGGGGAAATAAAGTAGAAAGGGATTGTCCGCAGTTTGTGCCTGGATGAACTCAACTGCTTTTTCTGTCAGCTTATCGAGTACTTCAATGTGTTTGAAATCATCACCAACAGGGCCACTTCGCCAATACTTCTTGCCAACCGACCCCGGCAAGATTTTGGTTGGAACCATCGTGACCCGATGATTTTTGATATACACATGCGGATGCATATCCAGCGATGCCGGGATACCAAAGAAATAGTCAAACCCGATCTCGTTGGGTCCTGACGAAATGGCCTGCGTAAAGTCAATCTTCTCCCATGTTTCATCGCGGTTCCCAAGAGGAAGATTTTGTTCGTCTTCGAGCCCCCACTTTAGTCCCAAATGCCACTTTCCCACACAGGCGGTACGATATCCAAATCGCTGCACTAGCGACGCAATAGTCAAACGATCTTTCGCAATCAGCGGCGGTGAATAGCCCCAACAAACTCCTTTTTGTAACCGAGTCCGCCAGGCGTACCGTCCTGTAAGCACTCCGTACCGGGTAGGTGTGCAAACCGCCGACCCGGAGTGCGCGTCGGTAAACCTCATGCCTTGACTCGCCAATTTATCGATATTGGGAGTGGCAATTTTCGACTGCAGATTAAAGGCTGCCACATCGCCCGGCCCCAAATCGTCGGCAAGGATATAAACGATATTGGGCTGCGTTAACGCTTCTGCGGCATCGACGTTTAAAACACCCTGCCAACTGATCGAGGCGGTGGCCAGCCCCAACCACACCGTGCTCAGACCGGGCAGCCGAAACAAACTGCAACCGGTCCGACTCGTGGAAAACGCGATGGAAAACATGGACCATGAACCTCCCATTGCCCGATGGCTCTACTGAAAATTGATCTTACCGGTGCCAACCGGAAACCCAACTCCGTGCACCAAAGCTGGCTCCTTGCTGCACAAATCGACCGGGAAATCAATAACTTCCTTTAATCGCAAAACCTCTATCCCTACCATAGGAGAATCTGTCTCGGTTTGCGAGTTTTGACACTGACGAGGCGGTCTTGATGTCCTCAAATCCGCAGGAAGATGCGACGACGGTACATCCAGTCCAATAGAACCCATTTTAAGAATAACGCACCGAGCGGCAAGAACACTGGGTGTAAATACGACGGAACATTCTCTCCGATTAGCAGTTCGGAGATCTTTGAAAAGTCGACGAACACGTTAAGCATATAAATGGTGATGGAATTTGCACCGAACACCACAAAAGGCTTGCTCCACGCCTTCCAACCGCGGACATCAATCACCCAGTAGAAGATAGCCAGAAAAATCAGGCTCCACCCGGCACAGCAGAGCACAAAGGAACTGGTCCAGAGCTTCTTGTTGATTGGAAACACCTGATCCCAAGCCGCTGCTAACGCCAACGCTACTCCTCCGGCAACAATCAGGCCGACCACGCGCAAATTCTCGCTGGTCCCTTTTTGGATGAGCCACCTCCCGGCAAAAACACCAGCCAGGGCAGTGCAAATTGCCGGCAAGGTCGAGAGCAACCCTTCTGGATCACGGTTACCTTCGTGGAGAACACCCGGTAGAAATTGCCGATCGATCCAATCGGTAAAAGTCTGTCCCGGTTCAAAAGAGGCAACCCCCGTATCGGGAACCGGAACCAGGGCGAGGACAGCCCAGTATCCAAGCAAGATACCAACGAACCACGCAACCTGGATCCGCGGAGGGAACCAAATGACAAGAAAGGCTGCCAGCATCCACGCCAAACCAATACGGGCAAGCACGCTTGCACAGCGAAGATTTTCAAAGTCAAAGGCAAATAAACCGTTGCAAACCAGCCCCAGCAGGACCAGTATCAATCCACGTTTCATGGCGTGGAGCGTTAGTGCCCGTCGGGTTGCTCCCTGCTCGATTCGCTTGGCAAATGAGAGCGGCATTGAGACGCCGGCAAGAAACAGGAACAACGGAAAGATCAGGTCATAGAAATGGAAACCGTGCCACTCCACATGATGACACTGCTGTTCGACCCACACCAGCGGGCCCCACCCCGTGCTCGTCGCAAGTGCCGAAACAATAGCGTGTCCACCCAAGATCCAAAACAGGTCTGCGCCGCGGAGGGCATCAAGCGACGCAAGGCGTCTTGAAACTACACCGTTCTCAGAAATCGTCATTGTTTTCGGTATCCATTCCCTCAAACTCAAGAAAGGCGGGACGCTCAACACCAACCCGCGGGGATGGCTAACCAGCAGCCGACTCCGAGAGGTCATAACCACTGGCTCGCAAAATCATCTCGTGCACCGCCAACTCGTGCGAGAGGGGGTAATCGGTCTGTTTGTCCCCACGCAGTACCGCTGCCATGTCGCGAAAAGCACTGATAAAAATGCCTGGCCCGTCGGGCAAAGTCACATCCTGGTAACCAGTCTTGTATTCACCTCGGGGCTTTTCCAGTGCAAGCCGGAAGCTGTTTCCGCGAAGCGGCCGCAGATCGAAGGTGCCGAACTCGCCACATACTGTAAATTGACGACGCAAAGACCCTTCGTACTCCACCAGGGCACTCCTTACCGAGGCAATTGCATTCGGGTAATCAAAAACCGCCAGTTGATTGTCAACCAGCGCATCCTGGTCCGGATGACTCTGGCGCGAAAACTCGGTCACCTGCTCAGGTTTTCCCATCACGCGCACCATTGCATCGATTACGTGACAGCCAATCTCGAACATCGAACCACCGGAAAACCGGGCCAGTTTCTCTCTTTTAGACGGTCCTACTTTTTTACTCATGACCGCGTGAACTTCGAACGGCTCACCTAGCCAACCTTCGTCAACGGCACGGTAACAAAACTGAAACGCCGGATGGTAGCGATAAATATATCCCATTTGCAGGTGCAACTTGCGACGTCTAACCTCATCGAGCAACTCCTTGTAGTCAGACAGATTTTCGCCGGCAGGCTTGTCCAAATGAATGTTCATGCCGGCCTCCACACATCGCCGGGCAGTTGGTAAAAGATCCTTGACCTCTGTTTCAACAACAACCGCCTGGAGACCGCTCGTATTTAGAAGCGCCTCTTCGGTGAGCAGGGGCACATCCAGATAACGACCGGTCAGCTTTGCGCGGCGCTGAGGATCGTTCTCGACGAGTCCTACGACTTCATAGTCATCGGTCACCTTGAGCAACTGAGAAAACACGCCCGCCGCATGCGCATGTCCGGTGCCAATTTGACCAATCTTGATTTTTTCAGGCTTTGTCCTCGCAGCACGAGATGTCGAGGTAGCTAGTGACGCGCCTACCGTAGCCACACTGGCTGTCTTCAAAAATGTACGACGATGTAAATTTGTCATGGAGTACTCCTGGGACCTTATCGATCAAGGTGATATCGATAAACGTATCTTAACAAAAACAAAGTCACCCCAATGCACCACGCTGCATGGGGTGTGTCTTTTTGCGAAGTTTTCTCCGCATTTCAGCCAAAGCCCCTCCGCCAGACCGGTTGAAATCAAGTTTTCCATACCTTTACCACCTGGTCCCGGCCCCAAATGGGGCAAATGGCCAACATCCTTCAAGGGATCCCGTGGCCCGTCCGTGCCCTCCCCCGCAGACCCGGTTCGCTCGGAGTAAGGATCTGGAAATTGGAAATCACACCGGATGACCTCATAAACAGGGGGAGTCGACCGTCTGCAATCAAACTCCTTTCGATAGCACTCGATGGGTCAGGCGGGTGAATTTATAACGATTATTCAAGTTAATCGGGCAAAAAAGCCGATGTGAGCCGAACCGGGCAGATCGATGGAAGTACCGGGAGATCCGACCTTGCGCTCTTCAAGACAAGCCAACTCCTGTTTAACTCCGCTGTGGCGTGTGGGCCTGATGATGGGCCTGTTCATGCTGACTGGCAACCTTGGCACGGCCACTGAGCGGGAGGTTGGGGAACCTGCACCCGCCACAATGCTCTCCCCCCGGAAGCAACGGGCCGTGGTTCCACCACCACCGAGTGCCGTTTCGCGAAAACTGGTCTCCAGTGGCATTGCCGGACTTCCCATGAATCGTCGTTTGCGCCGCCTGGGCCCTTGCTCAGGTGCTTGCGAAGTGAATTGGTATGCAGGCCGTCTTTGGATTCGCCCCGAATATCTTGCCTGGGACATGAAAGGTTTTGCGCTCCCGGCTCTGTTGACAACTGGTTCGGCGACGACAGACCCGTCTGTGGCAGGACAACTCGACCAGCCTGATACCGTAACCCTGTTTGGTGGCGGGAGCCTGGCTGGCCGTTTACGATCTGGAGGACGGCTCAATGCGGGATTCTGGTGCACACCAAGGCAGTTCCAAGGGTTCGAACTCAACTACTTTGGCGTTCAGGGATATGATACCAGCTACCAGGTCGACTCGGATGAATTTGCAGTGCTGGCCCGCCCGTTCCAAAACGCAACCAACAGCCAGGCTGATGCTCAGCTGATCGCCTATCCAAACTTACTCGACGATGATGCGGTGGTACGGGTTGATGTTGAACTGGCTGGAACCGATATCTTTTTCCGCAAAGCGATGGTCTGGACACCGTCAGTACGTATCGATTTCTTATCGGGTTACCGGTATGGACGGCTTCGCGACGAAGTTCATATCAACAGCAGTAGCACCTCACTTGATGCGGCAAGTGGTGAGCCTGTCGACACCATGGTTGATCAGCAAGACCACTTCCGCATGGTCAACAACTTCCACGGTGGCGAGGTTGGCCTGTTGGGCCGCTGGTGGCATGGATGTTGGTCGTGCCAGATCCTGGCCAAGGTTGCCGTAGGAGGTGTGCAATCACGGTACGCCATCCGGGGCAACACGACCATCTCCGAACAAATCGACGGTGTACCGGTGCCCACCGACTACGAAGGAGGGCTGTTGGCCCTGCCAACCAACATGGGCAGTGATACGTTGTACGACACCTCGGTCCTGTCGGAGTTTGGAATCCGGCTCGAGTACCAGCTTGGCACGAATATGCGAATTGCGCTGGGCTACACACTTTTGGGATGGACCAATGTCATGCGGGTCTCGTCTCTCATCGACACCGAAATCAATCCCACCCAAATCCCACCAGGATCCCTGGTCGGTGTGGCGGCTCCAGCCGCACCATCACTTCACCGTACTGGTTTCTGGGCCCAAGGCCTGAACGCTTCCTGGGAATACCAGTTCTGATACCGCACCAGGTTCCCACAACACACAGGCTCCGGAACCGACCCAACGTCCCTTGGCTTCCGGCATGAGAAGCCGCCCGGAAGCGGAAATAGCCGGAAAAAATGGCTCTAGCCAGGTTGGATCTGCCGGACAGAACCACTGGCAAAGATCTCCAGTCCTGCGCCGGTTTGCACCACCAGGGCCCCTTCGGGGTCGACACCCCGGCAAATGCCAGTCACCCGCCGCTTGCCTGACTCAACATCCACCGCTTGCCCGCGCAACATGCAATGCGCATTCCACCGGTCATGCAACGGAAGTTGTCCCTCTGCCAGTGCAGCGTACTGCGCTTCCAGACTATTTAATGTAGCGATTAAAAGTTCAGGCAAATTGAGGTCTTTTCCTGTCGCGTCACAAAATGAATTCGAAGTTTCCTGAAGTGCTGCAGGGGCTCCCTGCAAAGAGTTATTGACATTAACGCCAATGCCTACAACAAGGCGATTGAGATGGAGCGCAGGCCGCTCGAGTAAAATTCCAGCTATTTTTCGCGACTGCAGATAAAGATCATTCGGCCACTTCAGTTGGAAACGGGCAGTCCTGTCAAATGTGCTCAATGCATCGCGGACCGCCAGTGCCGTAGCCAGGGAGACACGCGTGTCCCCCACCGATCGCTGGCCGTTTTTCAAATCAACGACGAGGCTGAATGTCAGTGCGCCTGGCCCAGCCCACCAGCGATTGCTTCCCCGTCCCCTTCCGGCCGTTTGCAGTTCAGCGAGGACGACCAACGGGGTTTCACATTCGTCAACCCGCGCGAGTTGCAACGCACGGTCGCTGGTCGAAGGAAGCTGTCGATAGTATTGAACCACTCGCACCGGCGATTCGTCTTGGATGCGATCGAGGTCGGCAGGCTGAAAAGCACGTTCCATGGCAATGGGCAAACGAGAGTCAAGGGAACCGACCGCCCCGGCAAACCTGTTGACCGGTGGCAACACGCATGGTGGGGCGAGTGTAAGCGGGTGTCATTTTTCTGTCAAATCGCAACCTGAACGGCCTGGAGATTTTTCGGTTTTCATTTGTCAGGGCGGGAAAAATAGCCTCGCGTTCCCAAATCGGCCGAACTTCGATCGCCATCTCTCTGAACTATCAGTTAAAACACCGTCCACCACAAACATTAAGCGCCTGACCATTGATCGCACCCGCCGAATCGCCGGCAAGAAAGACCGCCATCGCGGCAACTTCATCCGGATCCAGGCGACGACCAAGCAACGAAGCTGATTCCTCAATTTGCTCGGGCGTATTGCCCGTTCGCTGGGCATCGTATTGGAGCCGTTTATCGTTCATCAACGTGGCCGTGACGCCAGGACACACCGCATTGGCAGTGATGCCCTTATCGCCTACCTCAAGCGCCGTAACCTTGGTCAAACCCAGCATCGCATGCTTGCTGGCCGTGTAGGCTGCGCCGTGCAATACAGGAACCTTTCCGTTGATCGACGCGATATTAATGATGCGCCCCCAACCAGCTTGAAGCATGTCTGCTAGAACCAACTTGGTTAACCGGTATGGCGCATTCACATTGACTGCAAAACTCCGATCCCAAAAGTCGTCGTCGTAGTCGACCAACTGCTGCGGTGATTCACTGCTACCTATTCCCGCATTGTTCACGAGAATCTCAATCGGCCCCCATGTTTTCTTAACACGTTCCACAATCTGGGCAGGAGCGTTTTGGTCAACCAGGTCAGCTACGATCGCCAGGCTCTGCCCCCCTGCTTCACCAATCGATCCAACAAGCGATTCCAACTGTTCCTTGGTGCGAGCAGTCACCACAACTCTCCTACCGGCGGCGGCAAGGGAGAGCGCAATCGCTCGCCCGATCCCTCGACCAGCACCCGTCACTAACGCAATACGGTTATCCATAGTTTTGTACCTCTCGGGTCTCCTCTCTGGAAAAAGCACTGGTTCCGTGGCTGCTTGCAATTCAGAAAGACGCATCGACTTCATGACGCTGGTTGGACTTCCAGCATCCCAACCGTTTGTGAATTGGGGCCTATTGTAACATGGTCGGTGGAAAAATTCGTGTGGCGAAAATGAATCTCACCGTTCCGTGATGCCATGCGACAAACACGCCCCCCGCGCCGGACCGCTTGTAGGCTCGGTTTTTTGGCGGTACGATTGTCGGCTTGAGGCGGATAGTTGCCTTCCACCTCGACCCGGTTGCTCGCAGACGCTGCTTGCAACATTCTGTGGCCATATCGTTCGCGGTAGCATTGGCATCCTATAAAGATCAGATTTCCAGGGCACAGCAAGAAAGTTGTATAACATCATGACAGCGAATATCGGCATCATTACGGTTTCGGACAGGGCAAGTCGTGGTGAATACGAAGACCGAGGTGGTCCCGCGATCCAAGAGTACCTGTCGGAAGTTCTTTCTTGCGACTGGACACCAGTTGCGCGAATCGTGCCAGACGAACCAGCACAGCTGGCCGATGTTTTGAAAGAGATGTGCGACCAACAGAATTGCTGCCTGGTCATTACGACCGGCGGAACGGGCCCGGCGCGGCGCGATATCACGCCCGAGGCAACCGAGGCCGTTTGTGAAAAATTACTGCCTGGGTTTGGCGAACTCATGCGAGAAGTTTCCTTGCAGAAAGTTCCCACGGCAATCTTGTCGCGGCAGATGGCGGGTGTTCGTGGTCAGTCTTTGATCGTCAACCTGCCTGGCCAACCGCGTGCAATTTGCGAGTGCCTGGACGCGGTGTTTCCGGCGATTCCCTACTGCATCGACCTGATCGAAGGGGCCAGGTTAACGACGCATGAGGAGCGTCTCAAGGCGTATCGACCACCTGGAGCCAAAACGTAAACAGTGCGCACGAACAAACTACCAGGTTTGGCTGGACCAACTGCCGGCCATACGCTTGACCGTTAGCCAGGATAATTGGCAACGTAAACGGCTTTCACCTGGGTGTAATCGAGGAATGTTTCCTCACAGTTTACCCCACCTCCGGGACCTCCGGAAATTCCCTGTCCACCATAGGGCATTCCGTATGCAACCGTATTGTGACAATTCACCTGGCCGGTTCCGTCGCGGAATTGTTTGGCCAGGGCCACTCCGCGATCGATATCCTGGGTCCAAACACTGGCGCCAAGTCCATAAGCTGAATCATTGGCCAGCTGCATCGCCTCCTCAGCCGAACTGACAGGACAGACCGTTGCAAAAGCGTGAAAGACTTCGAAGGGGTTGCATTTAACTCCGGGCGCTGTGCGGTAGAGGGCTGGCTTCAAGTAAAATCCATCTCGGCCACTCACGTCAGCAAGTCCACCCGGCAGGATTGCGTCGCCACCACGAGCTGCGGTCTCCTGCTGCGCCTGCAGAACGCGGGACTGTTGCGTCGAATTCACAACAGCGCCCAACTGGGTTCCTTCATCGACCTGGTAACCAATCTTCAAGCCTTCAAAAAAGGTGCGTTGTGCGTCGATGAAGTCGTCGGAAATTTTGTCGTCGACAAAAACCCGGTGAACGGTACAACAAGTCTGTCCGAAATGCTGGTTCGTAGCCCGGCCAATCATGCGGGCCACCAATTCAGGATCCGCATCACCCAGAACAATTGCTGCGCCGTTACCCCCCATTTCCCGTTTCATCCGCGTGCCATGCCGGTCACAGGTCCGAAAAATGGCCTGGCCGACTCCTGGTGAACCCGTAAAAGCGATGTACCGCACCTCGGGATGCTCGGCGATGCACTGGCCGGTGATCTCGCCACGCCCTGGCAACACGTTGATCACGCCTGGCGGAAATCCTGCTTCTTCGGCAAGCTTGCCGATGTAAAGCGCCGAGAGCGGGGTATCTTCAGCCGGCTTGATCAAGACCGTATTGCCAGACAAAAGCGCCGGGAACATAAACCATGAAGTCAACACTATGGGGTAATTCCAGGGAATGATTCCGGCAACCACTCCCCAAGGTTCCCGGTGCGTAAAAGCCTGGACCCCGTCGGCAACCTCCATAGGCGGGCTATCTCCTACCGGAATTCGCTCCGCCACCCCACAGAAATATTCCGCACATCCGCGAATCTGCCTAAAATCACCTTCGGCCAGTTCGGAAACTTTGCCTCCGTCGCGAACTTCACAGGCCAGCAGGATATCTCGATCCCGTTCACACAGTTCAACCAGTTTTTTAACCAAGGCAATACGGTCTGCCACGGAAGTGTTTTTCCAGCCTTTTTTCCCCTCTCCGCAGTACGCTCGTGATGCGGCTTCGACAGCGAGGGCGACTTCAGCCTGCCCCATCTCGCATACCGTAGCGAGCACTTCTTGAGAACCGGGATCAGTCGTTTGAAATGTTGCATTCATCGATCCGGCAACACTTTTGCCACCAATGATACCCCCCAAAGGTTTGCCACCGTTGTTGCAAAACTCGGTGAATTTATCCGAGGTGGTAAATGCAGATGCTGTGAAAGCCTGAATGTCAGCTGGAGATTTTGCCATTGCGAACCGTCCCTTTGAATCAAATCGTGAAGTAAGATTGAGCCTCAGAAAGAGGAATTATCCGGAACGCATGCCGTCCACCGAAGTCGTTCCCATAAACCTGTTCAGCATTGCGGTTGCTTATTTTTTCAGAAAACGCAAGTCGCTCTAAAATCAAACCACAAAACTACTGAGGGTCACAGATTTTCACCTCCGCAGCCCACTCCTGCAACCGCCTGGAAGTGATTTTTTTGAAATTTCCAGGCTCACTCGTTGACCTTGAAAAATCATCCAAGCACTCCATGATTCGAAGAATCGCGAGTGTTCCCAACGGGAAAACGCACCAGGAGAATTTTCACTCCGGCCCCCACTTCTCGCCGCGACTGCTTTTGAACGCTGACTGGAAAGCAGACGGTCTATTTTTGAAAAGCGTGGCCAGGAAATATTTGCCTCAAACCGTTGCCGTCCAGCAACCAAATCCCCCGCATTGCGGGAAAAAACCAAGGGTCTTAAGATGGTGACACGCTACAGTACACGGTGGTGGGTAAAGTGCGTTAACCTGTACACAAATCCTGGTCGTTTAAAGCTGCCGAAACCACGACATGTCTCAAAAGCCTGATCTACAGTTCTCTGGCGCAACCCCATCCCTTTCGACGTTCAGTTGCGCGCTGGTCCTGACAACCGCCTTTTTAGGATGGATGTGTGCAGGCTGGCAACTGGCCATTTCGAGCCTGGCGATGCGTGATGCGTCGGCCAGTTTGCTCCAGCAGGAATTTGTCGAGCGAGGTATCACTACCTCGCCAGAATCGCCGGAACCAGACCCGGAACTTGTTTCCCAGTTTGATAAAAACCAAGATGGGATCTTGGATTCCACAGAAAAATCGAGTTCACGGGAAGCCATTATTGGTGAGTGGTTCGGCAGATTGATCGCTGCCTTCTTGCTGGGTGCGGCGCTGGGAGGATATGTTTTCGGCTGGGTGGGAGACCGTTTTGGTCGGGCCCGGGCAATGGGGCTCAGTATTCTCTGGTACTCCGTCTTTTCTGCGGTCACCGTCTTTGTCACAGACCCCTGGCAACTGCTGGTGATTCGTTTTGTGACATGCATGGGGATCGGCGGGATGTGGCCCAACGGTATTGCCCTGGTGAGCGAAACCTGGCCCAACTTTTCCCGTCCTATCCTGGCTGGAGCCATTGGTACCGCAGCCAACATTGGAATTTTCATGCTCAATATGATCGCCCGCACCAAACATGTAACCATCGACGACTGGCGGTGGATTATGTGGCTGGGAGCGACCCCAGTTGTGCTGGGGCTTTTTGTACTGATCGTCATTCCCGAATCACCGCGGTGGTTAGCCTTGAAACAAGCCAACAGCAAGGATGATCGCACAAAGCCGGTGGGGCTGAGTGAGATTTTCAAACGTCCAATTCTTGGGATCACGATTTTGGGAATTGCCCTGGGAACAATTCCCCTCTTTGGCGGCTGGGGAAGTTCGAATTGGGTGATGGCGTGGGCAGCCCAGGTTGGCGACCCTGGCCTGAAAGCGCGGGTGGGAATCGCCCGATCTCTGCCCGGCATGATCACGAGCCTGCTTGGTGGCGGACTTGCCGTATGGATTGGCCGCAGGCGGTGCTATTTTCTGGTCAGCCTGGGAGCATTGATTAGCGCCCAGGTGTTGTTTCGTCTCACCCCTAGTGAAAACGAGGCCTGGTTCCTGTTTTGGTGCGGTGCGTTAGGATGTTTCAGCGGCTTCTTTTTCGGCTGGTTACCTCTTTGCCTCCCAGAACT
Organism: Pirellulales bacterium; assembly: GCA_022448345.1. Lineage (GTDB taxonomy): Bacteria > Planctomycetota > Planctomycetia > Pirellulales > Lacipirellulaceae > JAKVCB01. The sequence continues at coordinate 7,089 of JAKVCB010000068.1, read as the reverse complement.
GTTCCCCACCCGCGTGCGGTCTACCGGGGCTGGTGTAAGCTTCAACTGGGGACGCATTCTGACTGCCGTGGGAGTGCTGTTTGCCGCTGCGATGCTAAAAACTCATTTTCATGGCGATTACGCAACGATCGGAACCTACACCAGCTTTATTTATGCTGCCGGGTTGATCGTCGTCTTTTTCATACCGCAGCGCGAAGCAACCACGTTTGACGATTGAAGTCGATCGAGCCCCCTTTTTCACCTGCCCTGAAAATCAAACGGCTGCCCGGGTTACTTGTCCTCTCTTTTTCGGTAAACTCATCGGTACCAGATGCACAATGAAATCCTCCGAAACACCTTCCCAGCCTTTCTTTGCTGGCAACCGGGGATCGACAACCACCAAAACAGGAGACCTCAACAGTGGCCACTTACTCCGAACCTACGATCCATGAGTTATTTGATCTCTCGGGTAAAGTTGCCCTGATCACGGGGGGAACCGGATGGCTGGGGACTTCCCTCAGCCGAGCCCTGGCCGAAGCCGGCGCAGCGGTGGTCATCTCCAGCCGCGAGGCATCTCGCGCAAGTGACGCAGCCGCCGGCCTGCCAACACCCGGTAGCGCTACCCATTATGGCGTGGCCCTTGATCACACCGATCCAAAATCGATTGCCTCAGGTTTTGCGGCGGCGGTTGAAGCCGCCGGCCAGGTCGACATACTCATCAACAACGGCCTGGAACCGATCGCCCACGATCTCACCGATTGCTCGTTTGAAGAATTCCAGCGACATCAAATCAACACGGCCGGTTATTTTGAACTGGTCCGCACACTCCGCAACCACGTTGTCGATCGTAAAGCCGATGGCTCAGCCATCCTTTTGGGATCGATGTACGGCCAAGTTGCTTCGTACCCGGATGCCTACGAAGGAATTGCGATGGCAAGTCCAGCCGCATACCACGCTCACAAAGGTGGCGTGATCCATTTAACCCGGCATCTTGCCGCCTACTACGCCGACGACCGGGTCCGGGTAAATTGCCTGAGCCCTGGCCCGTTTCCCAACGCGGAAAAAGCCCACCCTGAACAGGTGCGACGACTGTCGGAAAAACTTCCCATGAAGCGCATGGGCCTGCCCCACGAACTGAAGGGAACCCTTATTCTTCTGGCCAGTGAAGCCGGCAGTTACATTACTGGCGAAAACATTACTATCGACGGTGGTTGGCGGGCCTGGTGACCTGACAAAACAACCGCCATTTCCCCCGAAAATAGCATGACCGACTCCCGACATTGGAACGTGTATCTCGCCGGTGAAATCCACTCGCCGTGGCGCGATGAAATTGCTGCTGGCATCCATCAGGCAGGTTTGCCGGTGCAACTTACCAGCCCAGTAGTCGACCACGCCGCCAGTGACGACTGTGGCATTACAATCCTGGGAGAAGAACCAAATCCCTTTTGGAAAGATCACAAGGGAGCGGGAATCAATGCCATTCGCACCCGGACTCTGCTTGCCAATGCGGATGTTGTCGTGGTACGTTTTGGCCCCAAATATCGCCAGTGGAATGCAGCGTTCGATGCGGGCTGCGCCGTGACACTTTCAAAACCACTGATCACGTTGCACGACGTGGAGTTGGACCACGCGCTCAAAGAAATTGACGCGGCAGCTTGTGCAACCGCACGCGATCCCCAACAAGTCGCGCAAATCCTGCAGTATGTTATTGACCAAATCTAACGTACAACCTGCTGCAACTACACAACACGCAGCCAGCCTCTCTCCAACACAACTCGCGGATATCTCCACTTAAGTCATTTTGTTCACGATAAAAGCCGGAGCCTGTGCAATGGACACATCGTTTACCAATTCGCGTGAAGGCGTTTCCCAAGCCAGGCAAGATCGCACCGACTGGACCACACTTACGCCGGCCGACCAGATTCGTTCTCTGGAACTGGAAGGTTATCTGCTAGTTCCCAATCTGCTTGAACCAGACCTACTGGATAGCATACGTAACGAAGTCAACAAACTACCCACCACCGCCACGGACTACAGTGAATACCAGCGTGGCTTCAAGGACGTGCAGTGGACTGACTCTCCTGGCGCAATTCAACTCATTGGCGCCTCAGCAATGGTTAACCTGCTGGAGAATCTTTTCGGCGATACACTCATCTGCACCAGTTGCCACTACAGTATTTCTCAACCCGGACACCCTGGGATTGCAATCCACACCGACAGCCAGCCCTACGGCTCAAAAATCTTTGGCCTGCAGGCCAGCTCCCCCTGTCTGGTACGTGTACTCTACTACCTCGATGACTTGACCCCAGAATGTTCACCTTTCAAGGTTATTCCTCGTTCCCACCTGTCGCTGCATCAAAATGCAAACCCCTACAAGCGATACCTGTCCCACCCCGAAGAAGTGATGATCACTTGCCGGGCAGGCTCAGCGGTTGTCATTAACCAAAAAGTCTTTCATGGGAATTTTCCAAACTATAGTGACCACCCGCGCCGCATGCTGTCCATTGCCTACCGGCCGGCGTGGGCAGGACCTATTGGTGAAGTCACCGACTATAACCCAGAGCAGGTCGCCTCCCTGCCAACGGCCATCCAAAAATACTTCGGGAGTTTAAACTCAAAAAACATTGTGTTTGACCTCCCCAATCGTCCCGATGGCATGGCGCGAGATGCGGCCCGGCTTGGTCCCAACCGCTGGAAGGCGTGAAATCCCGGAGTGCAAAACGATCGTCCGAACAGATGATCTGACCGATTACTTCTCGACAGCCCATCCAAGATCTGGACAGGCACCATGCCAGTCAGTGGCCTGTTGGTATGCATAGCCTGCCTGTAGGATTTTTTGCTCTTGAAACGGCAGACCGTAGATCAACAACCCAATTGGTGATCGATCCGATGAAAAACCACACGGAACCGACAAGCCACACAAATTGAGCACATTGCCAATCGAGGTGCTGCCGATAAGCCTGGTATTGACCTCGAAATAGCTCTCAAGACTTGCATCTACCACCGCAACCGGCCTGGCACAAACCGGCGTTGTCGGTACCAGTAGTGCATCGATTCCCTTCAATGCTCCGGCAGCCTCCTTGCGAAGATTCAACATCTCCCGATAGGCCTGCAGATAATCCGCTGTCGAAACGTCGCATCCCAATTCCAGTCGACGCAAAACGACCGGATCAATCCTCTCGGGACAAGTTTGCAGGTAACACTGATTCTCCGTCGAGGCTTCAGCTGCGGTCACCACGCCAACACTCCTGGCACGTTTAACAAAAGCAGCACTGGGAAAATCGATGGAAAAGACCTCCGCACCAAGATCCCCAAAAACATCGCCACACTTTCGCACCACTCGGATGATTTCATCCTCGGCCTCGTCGAACAACGGACCCTCTGCAAAGGCAAATCGCATCCCACGGACACCGTCACCGAGATTCGAAACAACATCGTGCCTGGGCCGTCCGCTGGTCGTTGGGTCGTGGTCGTCAACTCCTTGCATTGCCTGGTAAAGATAGGCTGCATCTTCCGCCGACCGGGCAAGCGGGCCCACGCTATCGAGAGTCCAGCTAAGCGGGAAAACTCCCGCCCGGCTGATTTGACCGACGGTTGTTTTCAGCCCCGTCACCCCGCAGAAAGATGCAGGTAACCTGACCGACCCACCGGTGTCGCTTCCCAAGGCTGCCGGGGCCAGGCCAGCAGCCACGGCAACACCCGATCCGCTGCTCGACCCCCCCGGAATATAGGGATCCTGGTGCCATGGATTATGCGGTGTTCCCTGGTCATGGTTGATCCCAACACCTCCATAGGCCAACTGGACTGTATTGAGCTTACCCAACAAAACCATACCCTGCTCTCGCAAACGCTTCACAGGCGCAGAATCTTCTTTGGCAATGTTGTCTGCAAGAAAACTGGCTCCAGCTGAAGTGGGCAGTCCTGCCACGTCGAAGAGATCCTTGACGGCAAACGGGATACCATGCAACGGCCCCTGGCTTCTATCGCTGCGCAAAGCATCGTCCGCCGCACGCGCCTCGGCAAGCGATTGTTCAGCGCAAACCAGTCGGTAAGCATTTAAGGAGGGGTCAAGCTGACCGATACGAGTAAGAAAATACTGTGTCAGGTCAACGGACGAGAACTCGCCATTTCGCAAACCAGCGGCCAATTCGCAAATGCTTTGTTGATGGAGTGTCTTAATCGACATGTCACTTCCCGCTGGCAGCTCTCTACACAAAGCGACGGGCACATGGACCTTGAGTCTTGCAGACTTTGTACTTCTGCAAGCCAAGGACCAGGATTACTGTCCAGCCATGGTATTCCCCGTTCATGGAGTAACCCGAATCAAGTGATTTCCATAGTGAGTCGCGCCGTGCATGTCGGTCGCTTTTACCTGGATCACATAGCTTCCCGGCTCAAGGGAAGTCGGCAATGATGCCCGCCACAAGTGGGTCGACAACTCTGGCCAGGTAATCTCGCGCCAATTTTTGTCCTTAACGGCTGCCTCGCGTTCGACCATTTGACTGTAGCCAGGATCGGTTGAAAGCACTTTTTCCATTTCAAGCCAGGTTCCGTCTCCCAGTGAATACTCAACCTTGGTGCGTTCGGAACCGTTAAACACATTGGCATAAATAGCTGCAAAAGGAAGGTTTTCCTGGGAGAGACTGTCGGGAGCATGAATCTGCATTTGATACTTCGCGGAACGTCCAGCAGCTCGAAACTGCAGCTGGTAAGAGTTTCCGTCAAAGCTGATAATCGAATATCCATTTGGTGCCCCATCGGCCATCATCGTGTGCGGTATTCCCCTTTCATCCGGCGCGCCACACCACCAACTACCACTTACCGTTACATTGATGACGTGATGGTGAGGCTGCGGTCCGTGCCAACCATCCTCGGCGGTGATAAACCGATGAACATGGAGATGCTTGTGCGCTGCAATCGACATACAAAAGGGGCGCATTTCGATCAAGCGGTATAACTCGTGCCTGTCTTCCACGTCGACCAGCGGAATGTGCATCAACACCACCAACAGTTGATCTTCCGGAATCCGCGCCAAGTCTTCCCGAATGAATCCCATTTGCTCGGCCCCCAACCCACCCTCGTAACCTGGCTTGCCCCCATCGGGAATTTCCCAGACCACGTCATCCAGTACCAGGAAGTGTACCGGACCATAGTCAAAGGAGTAGTAATTGGGGCCAAAAACCCGCTCAAAAGTTTCATCGCTGAGTTCATCACGTTTGGCATCTCGATTAAGATCGTGGTTACCGATCACGTTGTACCAGGGAATTCCGATCAACGCGATTGACTGGGTTAATGGACCAAACAAAGAAAGATTATCATAAGCAATGTCCCCCAGGGTCACGCCAAACGAAGCGTCAGTTCCAATCAACTCACTGACCACATCGCGGGATATGTAATCGACCTCTTTTTGATCACGTGGCTGGGGGTCCCCAAACAAAATTGCCCGAAATTGATCCGGCTCTTGCTGAGGATAGAGGGGAAACTCGATCAATTCTGGAAGTGGACCAGTCGGATCAACCCCAGGGTACTTGGACTTCGGTGACCCGTTTGGTTTATGAATGTAAAAGAACTGGGGAAGCTTCTCCTTGCTCAAAGGTGTTCGCCATCCCCGCGGCTTGAGGACGAACACGATGTCGTCGTCAGCATCAATGGACAGGGTAAACCGACCATCAGCACCGGTCGATACAATTTTCTGGCCATTCGATACACCAATGTTCCCCAGCGGCACATCACCCGCATTGAAATGCTGGTCACCATTTTTATCGTGAAACACAATACCCCGGGCCACCTTCCCGGCAGCGTTCCCTGGCAAAGGGAATGCAAGCCCAGGCAAAAGGAAAACGAGAAATTTCAATCCAATCAACAATGATGGTCGGCACCACATATTTTACTTCCTTCCAAATCAGTCACAGAGAACCTTCTGATGTTCATACAATCACGGTCCCATCCTACCACAGCCAGCCACACTTTATAAATGATCTTAATTGCCGCCAAATACTCATGACCGCCAGACGGAAGTCGTGCTATTCTATCGACTGTAATGGGCAGCGGGAGAAACCTGCCCCCTCCCAAATAACCACACGACAATTTGACCCTAAGTGCCTTGAGCCCAGCAACTTCACAACTGGCCTTGAAGTGATGATTTCAGGACCATCGGCCACGGCCACACTCAATGGAAGGAATCGATGATGTATGGTGCATTACAGCAGCGGGCGCAGGACCAACTGAACGAAATCCGTGCCGGTGGACTTTTTAAACAGGAACGGTTGATCTGTTCGCCTCAAGACGCCCATATCCGCGTCGGTGAGGGCAAGTCGGTGATCAACATGTGTGCCAACAACTACCTTGGCCTTTCGGACCACCCGGCCATTGTTGCTGCTGCCCAGGAGGGGCTGGCACAATGGGGATACGGTCTCTCCTCAGTCCGATTTATTTGCGGCACCCAGTCGATTCATACCGAACTGGAATCCCGTATCAGCGAATTTCTGGGAACGGAAGACACCATCCTTTATACGTCTTGTTTCGACGCCAATGGAGGGCTCTTCGAAACGTTACTCACCGCTGAGGACGCAATCATCTCCGACGCTCTCAATCATGCCAGCATCATTGATGGCATCCGTCTTTCGAAAGCAGCCCGGTTCCGCTATCGCAATGGTGACATGCAGGACCTGGAAGAAAAGCTCCGCGAAGCCCAATCAGCCCGTTGTCGGATGATCGCCACCGATGGTGTTTTTTCGATGGACGGCACGATTGCCCCCCTAGCAGAAATCTGCGACCTGGCTGAACAATACGATGCCCTGGTGATGGTCGACGATTCACACGCAGTTGGTTTTATGGGGCGCCACGGCCGCGGCACTCCCGAGCACTGCGACGTGATGGAGCGGGTTGATGTCATCACCGGCACTCTGGGAAAAGCACTGGGAGGTGCAAGTGGCGGCTATACCAGTGGCCGCCGTGAAATCATTCAACTGCTCCGCCAGCGGTCCCGCCCTTACCTGTTTTCAAACTCAGTCGCACCCGCCATTGTTTGCGCCTCACTCAAAGCGTTGGAACTGATTACCGAGTCGACCGAATTACGAGACCGCCTGGAGGCCAACACTCGCAAATTCC
>JAKVCB010000067.1 GCA_022448345.1 Pirellulales bacterium | reverse complement strand
CGAACAAACTTACGCATCGGTCAGTAATTTTGGAAAATACCTCCAGCATCCGGAAAATCGCAAAAAGCTTGATTTCAACCTCAAAGAGGGAGGCTATGACGTCATCGATTCTCAGGCATCTGGTTCTTCCCAGGTAAAGCCCCGTTTGCAAATGAAAAACGCTGGCTGGAAGTGGCGCCGCCACAATGCTCGCAATGTATGGCCAAAATTGGTGGTTCCCGAAGATCAACTCAAGGCCAACCCGTTTTACAATCCAGAAACTGCCGAGGTTGGATCTGATTTCGATCCTGCCACCGAGCAACATCCTGGTTGCATCGCTGGGATTGGCCTTTTCGACTACCTGGGAGAAGATGGTTCGAAGTTGTTTCTGACCTTACCTGGCGACGATGTCGATCTCACGTATCCGTCGTCGGGTCGCCCGGTACGCATGCTCAGCGCGAAGTTTACCGTTACCGACTTCTACGAGAGCAAAATGCGGGAATATGACTCCGGTTTTGTCTTTGTCCCGCTTCGCACCTTGCAGGAGCTGCGCGGGATGATCGATCCGGCAACCGGCGAGGCTTATTTCAACACCATTCGTATTCGCCTCAAGCCGGAGGTCGATTTGGAAATGGTACGAGACAAGCTTCGCGCCGCATTTCCACCCCATCTCTATGTCATCAACACCTGGCGCGACAAGCAAGGTGCGTTATTGGCCGCGGTGCAAATGGAAACCTCGGTCTTGAACGTGTTATTGTTCTTGATAATTGCCGTTGCTGGATTTGGGATCCTCGCGATCTTCTTTATGATTGTGGTAGAGAAAACGCGTGATATCGGAGTCCTCAAATCTCTAGGAGCTTCGAGTCGGGGGGTGATGGCTATTTTTCTGGGTTACGGTTTGAGCCTGGGCCTGGTTGGAGCCGGTGTGGGGGTCATCATTGGCCTTTTGTTTGTACGATACATCGATCAGTTGGCCGATGGATTGGGCCGCTTGACGGGTCAGCCTGTTTTTGATCCCTCGATCTACTTTTTCCATCGTATACCGACTGTGGTTGAAGCGGTGACCGTGATTTCGATTGTTCTGGGGGCAATCCTGATTGCGGTCTTGGCCAGTATTTTGCCAGCTCGCCGTGCCGCACGGCTCCACCCGGTTGAGGCACTACGGTATGAGTGATCGATCACATCTCGATACCCCGCTTAGCAATTGGATGAAAGAGTCCGATTTGCCACTGGGCAGTGCCGATTCCAATCCGGGCCGAGGAGCGTCACCGCACCGAAGGATCGATCGACCTGATCCAACGGTCGGTCCCTTGCTTGAAGCGCGAGCAGTCCGAAAAAGTTACCGCAAAAGTTCCCTCGAAATTCCAGTGCTCAAGGGCGTGGACCTGGATGCCCGGTTGGGGGAATTTATGGCCATTGTCGGGCAAAGTGGTTGTGGAAAGAGTACCCTGCTGCACTTACTGGGAACCCTTGACGCACCTGACGAGGGGGAGATTTATTTCGAGAACAACCGCATTGATAATTTGCCGAATGCGGGTCGTGAATTACTGCGCAACAAGTATTTTGGAATGATTTTCCAGTTTTATCACCTCTTGCCAGAACTCACGACGCTGGAAAATGTTCTTGTGCCGATGATGATCGCTGAAGACGGGTTTGGTTATTGGCGACGCCGGTCCGAGCATCGCCGGCGGGCGATCGAACTGCTGGATCTGGTGGGACTTACCCACCGTCAAAAGCATAAGCCCCGGGAACTCTCCGGTGGTGAAATGCAACGTACTGCAATTGCCCGAGCCCTGATAGCACAACCACGGGTGCTGCTTGCCGATGAGCCCACCGGAAATCTGGACAAGTCGACCGGAGAGGAAATTATCACCATTTTGCGTCGGTTGAACAAAGAGCAGAAGCTCACTATAGTCATGGTGACGCACGACGCACAGATTGCAGCCGAGGCAGATCGTACCATTGCCTTGGTTGAAGGGCGTGTCCAGGATAACGCAGTAGGATAAGCGTTGTTCAGCTCCACATTCATTGTTCTCAGGCCACCACTCGAACCCACGATCCGGAGCTTCACTTACCCTCCTGATCCAGTGTTTTTTCTTTCTTATGTCGCGACAGGTTTGGATTAACGGAAAGCTTTATTCCTCGGAAGATGCCCGGGTCAGTGTATTTGACCATGGTTTGCTTTATGGAGACGGTGTTTTTGAGGGGTTGCGAAGTTACGGTGGCAAAGTCTTTCGACTTCATGAACATGTTGTTCGCTTGTTTGAATCGGCAAAAGCCATCTGGCTTGAGATTCCCCTGACGCAACAGGCGCTGTGTGATGCCATCGATCAGATGGTAAAAACCAATGAAATCGAGGATGGTTACATCCGTGTGATCGTAACCCGCGGTGTGGGAACACTTGGGCTTGATCCGCGCAAATGCAACGATCCGCAGGTCATTATCATTGCCGACGCAATTGCCCTTTATCCTTCTGAGTACTACGAAAATGGGCTTGAGATCATTACGGTGAGTGTCAACCGAAACCACCCCACCGCACTCAGTCCACGAATCAAGTCACTCAATTATCTCAATAATATCCTGGCAAAGATCGAGGGTATTCAGTCTGGCTGCATCGAAGCGCTCATGCTGAACCACAAGGGGGAAATCGCTGAATGTACCGGCGACAATATCTTCCTTGTTAAACAAGGTGAATTGCGCACGCCACCGCTGGATGCCGGAATTCTAGCTGGCATTACCCGGGAAGCCGTCAGCGAAATTGCCGAAGGAATCGGTATGGATGTCAGACGGGTGGCACTCACCAAACACGATGTCTACACGGCCGACGAGGTCTTTCTCACAGGTACCGCCGCTGAGGTAGTGCCTGTTGTTAAAGTCGATAGCCGCTCGATTGGAGATGGCAAGCCTGGCCCGATTACGTGTGATCTGAAAGAGCGTTTCCAGGCACTGGCCCGCCTCTAGGGGTGGGGTTCCAGCCTGGAGCCCACAGGCAGAACCGGTCACTCCGTCTTGCCTGCAGTGTCTTCCTGCTGCAGCCACTCCTGGTTACTGACCGTGCGGTAGCTGCTCATCGCTTCTTGCGCTTCGTTGATGCGGGCCCGATCTTGTTGGGAAAGGCGCCACGTAAAGTCATGTTTTGCTTTCAGGTTCGTATCGATACCAGCACGGTTCAGTTCGACGACCAGGGGAAAGACTTTGTACTTGCTCAAAGCTGCATTGACGTGCAATCGCGGATGGGGCGGTGTGTGGTTGATCATGAAAGCGTTCAGACGTGTATACCAGTCCAGAAATCCGCGGTATTCAGCGAGTGCCTCGGAGTCTTTGGCTGGAGTTGTTTTGAGGCGATACGTTTGCATGTAGCTCTCCAGAACCAGTTCGCCCGTCTCCGGGGTGAAGGTACCCTCGAAGTGTGGATCGGCTGTAAAACGTAACATCGGATCTTGTTGACGTGCGGCCCACTTTTGCAATTTTAAGAGTGCCTGGCCGATCTGGTCGGTCGTCAACTCGACGCGACGTTGGAGCTTGGTGTCGAGCAGCACGAATCGACCTGTCTGGTCGGCCATTGGCTTGCGAAAAACGGCAATTTGAGCCGGTTCTGTAAGAAAGTCATAGACGACCCCGTTTTGGAACAGCGTTATCGTTTCACTTACCGGGGCCTTGTCATTGCCCCGATAAACCTTCGTCTCGATGCGGAAGGATTTGGCACACACCTGAGTGCCACCAGAGAAAACCAGGAGAGCCAGAAGCGAGGTCCGGATAAATGCTTTCATGTCAGTACTCCTGCGGGTGAGTGAACCGCAGAGAATAGACGCACTTGGCCCGCAGGGTAAAGAGCATCGCAAAAAAACCGCTGGAACACTCGAGGGGGAAGCGCCGAAACCGACGGAGGGACTGTCGGCGTGCTAGCGGTTGCCAGGTTACAAAAAAACTCAGGAACTGGGCTCGTTGCCCGCTTTCCACTTGATGTTGCAGCCGACGCTGGGTCTTTGTTCGCTCGCCGGTTTGTGACCTGTCAGTACCGCGTCGCAGGCAGCCCGCAGGTCTTCGCCGGTTACTGGGATTCCGCTCTCAGGCCGGCTGGAATCAAATTGGCCTCGGTAGACGAGTTGGTGATTGCCATCAAACAAGAAGAAATCGGGAGTACACGCAGCCTGGTAGGCCTGCGCTACGTCCTGGGTTTCATCGTAGAGATATGGAAAGCTGTATCCGCGCGCCTCGGCCTCAGCCACCATCTGCTCGGGGGAATCTGCTGGGTGCTTGCTGACATCATTGGAGCTGATTCCCACGATGGCCAGCCCCTTTTGTTGATATTCGGCAGTAAACTCCGCCAGACGATCGGCAATGTGAATCACAAATGGGCAATGATTACACATGAAAATGACCAGCAGGCCGGCCCCATCTTGAAAGTCCGTACGCGAAACGGTCCGTCCATCAACGTTCACCAACGAAAAATCAGGGGCGGTCGTACCAAGGGGTAACATGGTGCTGAGAGTTTTGACCATCGGTCAGCTCCAGAAACAGGAAGGGGAATCGTGGGGTTAGCGGCAGGTCAGTATCGTCGAAAGAGTACCCCCTCGCAACGGGCCAAGGCAGCCTCAATCATCGACCCCAGTCATGGTGAACGGCTCAGGCGAAAGCGATTGGTCATGGGCTTCGACGGCCCTGGCCCAGGGGCGAGCCAATCCGACACGTTGACACCAGGCAGCCTGTTCCTATAATTCCAGACTTTGGTGGAGAAATGGCTGGTTTTCCGGCTGCTTACCCGACCATGGATTGAACCTTCACCGCGTGAAGGCCATGCTTTTTGCCTTTCACTTCCTACCGAGACCCTGGGAGCCTAACCAATGGCTGTTGCAGAAATTAACGACACCAATTTTGAAAGTGAAGTCTTGCAGTCCTCCGATCCTGTATTAGTCGACTTTTGGGCGCCCTGGTGCGGACCGTGTCGCCAGATTGGTCCGGTCGTGGAGGAGTTGGCAGGTGAAAATGAAGGTGCGGTAAAGGTTGGCAAGCTCAATGTTGATGATGCCCCGAACTCGGCCCAGAGTTATGGGGTGAGCAGCATTCCTACACTGATGTTGTTCAAGAGTGGTGAAGTCGTGGAACGTTTTGTCGGAGTTCAGACGAAAAAACGACTCCAGGATGCAATCGATGCTGCCAAGGCGTGATTTGCCTTGGTGAAATTCGGGCCCTGTCGATTCGCAGTCGGAGAATCGGTCCGGTCTGGGGAAAACCATTCCAAAAGCTTGAAACGACAAGCCGAGGTTCGATTGCTAGCAGTCGAACCTTTTTTTTTGCGCCGCTGCTGAAGCGAACCAATCGGGTGGCCTTGGGCTGTTTATTTGGCACTTTACCTCGACTTTGCCTGACGAGATGCCGATAGCGGCTGGGGGGGATTATATGGATTAGCAAAAGTTTGCTGTCCCATGCTACCAACTGCAGTGCCCCGCCAAGCTGCCAAGGAACTTCCCCATGTCGGAATACAGCACGGATGGTACACACGAGTCGTCACCGGCCACTTCTAGAAATACGCGGGTCGACCCCGCCCATGGGGTTCATCGCCATGAGGATCTAGAGCTGAGCCCCCACCACCGGCCAGCGGCCCAAACCGGCGGGCCACCAGAAGCGGAGGGTGGGGAAGCCTCCATCTGTTCTTCCTCCTCCCTGGACGATGTTTCGATGGAACAGTTGCGGGCTCACGCTGCTCAACTTTCCGATCGCCTGCGGGATTCGCAGGGCCAACTGGACCAGCGGGCAGATCTTCTCATTTCCCAAGAAGCAGATATCGAATCGAAGCTTTCGAACATTCGCCTTTGGTTTGACGAACAGTCACAATCCTTGCAACAGCGTGAGTTGGAACTCGACCAGCGCGAGCAATCGATTGCGCAACGTGGAGATGTGATAGAAAATCAGGCAGCCTCGGTCCTGGCTACCCGTACCGAAGCGCTCAATCAGCGCGAGCAATTGCTCGATGATCGCGAGGCTGCAGTCGAGATCCAGCTTACTGAGGCGTTGGGGACACGGATCGAAGAGCTTGATCAAAAGGAACAAGCTCTGGCCGACCGCAAGAGAGCTTTGGAAGCGGAATTCGAGGATCTGACTGCGTCGCGTATTGACGCATTGGATGCTCGCGAAGCGCAGACGGATGAACTTGCTGAGGAACTGGAAAAACGCGAGGAGACGCTTCGCCAGCGCTTAGAGACGATCGAAAACGATCGCCGCCTGTGGGATGAGCGTCACCAGGAAGTGGTCAGGCGGGAAACTGCGACCGAAGAGCGACAGCGTGAACTCGATCAACGTCAGGCTCAACTCTATGTTGATATCGAGCAACTGACCAGTAAGCAGGCCGACTCGACCGAGCGTCTTGCCGAGTTGGAATCGCGTGAAGCCCATCTGGCTCAACTGGACGACTTGAGCAAAGAACTTGGTGAGCAGGCCAGCGAACAGCAAATCAAGCAAGCTGAATTGCAGCAAAAGCTGGCCGAAATCGAGGACCGCGAGTTGCAGTTGAATACCCGTAAGACACAGCTCGAGTATCGCCAGCAAGAAATCGATGCCGCGGTGGAACGTTATCGTCGCCTGGGGGTGACAGAACAACGGCTTGTTGAACTTCAACAAGAAATGGGCAAGTGTTCCGCGCGGGGGCAATACCTTGATCAAGCCGAGGTTAAGCTTGCCGAGCAGCAGGAAGAGTTAAAGCAAGAACGCATTCAGGTGTTCCAAAATCGGCAGCAGTTCAATGACCAGATGGTCAAAGAACGAAGTGAAATGTCCAAACTGCAGGCCAATGCCCAGAACGAATGTGTGCGCCGCGGCCAACAGCTTGACCAGCGGGAGAACCAGTTGGAACAGCGGGAAGCGTCGCTCGAGGCCATGCAGGCCGAACTGCGGGGTACGCAACGCGAAGTCATGGAAATGCGACTGGCCACCGAGGAAACATGGTCCCAGTTATCAGGTGCCCTTGCGCCAGCAAGCCTGGCGAGGTCGATCTCGCAGGTGCGTGCAAAACTGGCAGATCACTATCGCCTTACGCTCGAAGAAATTAATGATCGGTGCGAACAACTGGAAGAGGTTCGAAGTGAGCTGGCCGAACAGCTGAAGCGCATGACTACGCAACGAAATGAACTTAAGGAGTGGGCCGAGCGGCGGGAGCGAACCCTGGAAGAACAAGCTGCCCGACTGATTGCCCGAGAACAGGAACTCGATCGCCAACAGCATTATTTTGAAAACCTAGAATCAGAATGGTCGCTGGAGCGGAGTGACTATCAAAGTGAAATTCGCAAACTGCTGGCGGCTCTGCGCGAATTCGATGCGGCCGCAGCTTGAAAAACAAGCCCGCAGGATGCAAGTCCCCGGGCTTGGTGTTTTTTCTCTTCTGGAGGTGCGATCGTTTCGCTCAGTTCTTCGAGCGGCTGGCCTGTTGGTATTGCCCATACGAATCACCAGCCGTTGAGGTGGGAGAAGTCGAAGGGGTTTGCTGGGCACGGCGTCGTGCCTCCTTCGCATAGGCTACGGCCGCTTGTAACTCCTGATGCCTAAAGTAAGGAGGCCGGTTGAAACTGCGGCGCGTTCCTTGCCGTTTGGCTGCCAGTGCTGGCCAGCTTATATCGTTGTTCAGGTGCCATGTTGCTGCCTGAGCCGCGGCGTGTTGCAACTCTCCATAACCGAACGCCTTGAGCAGGTGGACGACTTCCGGTCGATCGACGTATTCATCAACGGGGACGATTTCATACGGCATTGAGGAAGAGGGGTCCTTTTTTCCATGGTCGAGGCAAACAACCGGGAGATCAATCCGGCGAACTTTTTCAGGCGGTATGCTGAAGAAGCCTCCGCCTCCTCCCATGCCACCCATGCCTCCTCCGCCCATGCCACCCATACCGCCGCCCATGCCTTGACTGCCTCCACCCATACCACCGCCGCCAAAACCACCACCACCACCACCACGACCGCCGCCGCCAAAACCGCCACCACCCCCACCAAACTGCGCGAGGACTGGAATTCCGGCGAAAGCCTCCGGGAGTTTCACGTCCATTGGTTGGTTGGTTGTGTTGCGGAGGATGACTCTGGCCGCATGGTCATTCTTGGCGATGAACTTGACTTCAAGCAGGCCATCGGCCTTGGCCTGGAAAAACTCAACCTGCTGAACAGGTTCTTCCGTTGCGTTGGTGGCTTCCACCGCTTTGTTGGAGGGGGTAGTTTTTCCAGTTGTGGTGTCAGGCTGGGCAGCCGGGCTGCCGACTGCCATGACCGAAAAGACCATTGTTACACAAACGGTTGCGATCCAATTACGCCAAGCCATGGTTTTTGCTCCGGGCTGGTTTCTTCTGCTGTTGGGGGGGGCTGGAAAAACGGGTTTCCAGAAGTCGTGCAAGGTGTGCGGTCCCGTTTGTTTGGGTTGCAGAGCATGCCCAACCGGGCACTTCGCCACCCAGGTTCCAGCATAACCTGAAAAACAGAGAAAACCAAGCAATTTCAGTAACGGCCCGCTGGAGGTGTGGGGAAATTGCGGCTGGAAACCTAAAACGGCCCCCTGCATTTGCCACAAGATTTGCCACAAGATTTGCCACAAGATTTGCCACAAGGCTGGCAATTTGCAGGAGGTTGGGGCAGTTTTAACCGCTTCCCTGGGAATTTTCCGCTCTGCTTATTCCGCCACCATTTTCTGGAATTCAGCCTCCGTGAGAACGGCGACGCCGAGCTTTTGTGCTTTGGAAAATTTGCTACCAGCTTTTTCACCGGCAACCAGATAATCGGTCGAGGCAGAGACGCTACTGGCGGCCCGTCCCCCATGTTGGGCAATCAATGCGTGAATCTCATCGCGGGTGTATTTTTCCAGTTTGCCCGTCACGACCAGGGTTTTGCCTTTCAGCAGGTCCGAACCTCCGGAGGCATCGCTGTTTTGGGCGACAAGGTCAACTCCGCAGTCGCCCAGTTGTTGCACCTGACAGCTACCATGTTCACTCCGCAAAAATTCGTAAAGGCTTTCGGCAATGACCGGACCCACTTCGTGGATTTCGGCGAGCTGTTCTGCGCTGGCCGCCTGCATCGCTTCGAGCGACCCGAAGTGATTTGCCAGCACGCCCGCAACGCGCGCTCCCACATGGCGAATCGATAGGCCGTTGAGAACGCGGGCCAAACCACGCGTTTTACTTTTGACAATATTTCCAACAAGATTCCGGGCCGACTTTTCCCCCATCCTTTCCAGGCCTGCGAGCTGTGGTTCTTCGAGTCGATAAAGATCGGCGTAGGAACTCACGAGACCTGTGTCAACAAGTTGATCGACGAGTTTATCACCCAGACCCTCGATATCCATTGCCGAGCGCGAGGCAAAGTATCGAATCCGTTCCTTCAACTGGGCAGGACAGGAGAAATTGGGACAACGGATGTAGACACCACCTTCGTCCTTCACCAGCGGTGTGCTGCATTCGGGACAATCGACAGGAAACTGGAACGGACTGGCTCCCTGCTGGCGTTTGTGTTTCTCGACTCGCACAATGTGGGGAATGATTTTCCCCGCCTTTTCGACAATGACCGTATCGCCAACGCGCACATCTTTGCGCTCGATTTCGTCCGCATTGTGCAGGCTGGCGCGGCTGACGGTCGTGCCAGCCAATTGGACCGGCTCTAGAATTGCAACGGGCGTAATCGTGCCGGTCTTTCCTACTTGGACACGGATTTCATGGAGTTGGGTTACCGCTTCGTACTTTTCGAACTTGTAGGCCACCAGCCACCGCGGGCTTTTGCTTGTCGAACCAAGCCGTTCACGTTGATCGAAGCGATTGACTTTCAAGACGAACCCGTCAACTTCAAAGTCGAGGTCGTGTAGTCGTTCGACCCACATCTCGCAGTGGGCGGCCCCTGCTTCAATCGAATGGAACTGTGCAATTTCGGGAGTGATGGGCAATCCCCAGCGGGTGAGTTGTTCGAGAAACTCGCTGTGGGTCGTCGCCGTGAGGTCGGTCGCTTCGCCTACTCCGTGGCAAAACAGGCGTAATCGGCGCGTGGCACAGACCCGGGGATCCAGCAGCTTGATGCTTCCGGCTGCCAGGTTTCGTGTATTGGCGTATGGTTCTTCACCTGCCTGTTCACGCTGCTGATTGATTTTGACCAAGTCACTGTTGGCAATAAAAATTTCCCCACGAATTTCGATCAATGGGGGAGGGTTGTCGCCGGCAAGCCGCAGAGGAACACCTTGTACGGTTCGCACATTGTGGGTGATGTCATCCCCGGTACGACCGTCACCACGGGTTGCCCCTCCAACAAGCTCACCATTCTCGTAGGTCAAGGAAACAGCAACGCCATCGATTTTTAGTTCTACAACCCACTCGATCGGTTCGCCGTCGAGCAACTTGTCAATCCGCTGGCCATACTTGCTGAGTTCCTCGGTGCTGTAGGTGTTGTCAATCGAGAGCATCGGCGTGCGATGCGTGACTGACTCGAGTTCACCGATGGGCTCTCCGCCCACTCTTTGCGTGGGGCTATCGGGCGTGACCAGGTCGGGGTGTTCTGACTCAAGTTTCCCCAACCGTTCCAGGAGAAGATCGTACTGGAGGTCGGAAATGGTAGGAGTCGCTTCGACGTAATAACGCCGATCGTGAGCGCGAATTTCCTCACGCAACGCAGCGATTTCTTGCTTGACGCTTGGGGCCACTTGCCGAAAGCCTCCTAAGTAGATTCAAGTCCACATTCGGGGGCCACCGTCACTTGCTTGCCGGTGGCCGAATTGGGAATCAGGCATAGAAATCGCATGGGGCGGTCACCCGTGTTGCGAAACTGGTGGACATCGTTTGGGGCAACATAGATGACGTCGCCCGAGGAAAGGGGCTGTTCTTGATCGCCATCCATGACCACGCCCTCACCTTCCAGGACAAAAACTTCATGTTCATAGTCGTGAAAGTGCTTGGGGGTATGTCCGCCCGGCGCTACCTCAAATTGCCGCATCGCGAAGTTAGGGGCCTGGTCCATTTGCCCCACGAGTTGGCGCACGCCACAGCCAGTGGCGCCTTCCATTTCGACTTCTTTGAGGTCGATATCCTGGTAGTTCTGTACACGCATTGTTTATTCTCCGGATTGCTCAGGACTCGACTCGGTCAGGCTGCCTTGCCGATCCCAGTAACTATCGGTTCCAATAGCGGCAAAGGTCAGTACGCCCAGTATCCCGAGCTGCACCAGCAATGCCAGACTGCCATACTCCTTAAACCACGCCAACAGTGGATGCTGCAACTGGCTAGGCCCCATATTGGCCACCGTTCGGACGGCATGGAGTGTCATCACGCCATAGGCAAATGCAGTGATGGCAAACAACGAACCCACCACGATCAGCAAGGCGTAAAACGGGTTTTTCATGGTTTGGGAGCGGGGCACGATGTTTTTTGTTGTAAGGCAAAGCGAACCACAAAGCCAACTGAAAGGTGGACTCAAGCCACCCGTCTCAGCAGCTTCAATGGTAAGCCATTTGCCGAACTCAGGAAACGCTCAGATTCGCAGTTTTCGATGGTCTGGCAACGATCGTCGCGGTTTTTCCGGAACCAGCCCCTGATCAGCATGTGTAGATTTCAGATAGAATGACTCGGGGACTACGTCAACAATCCATCGGCAGGATCCCAGTCAGACATGGCTGGCCAACTTGTCCTCCGATTCCAAGGCTCGTTCTACCAGTCGGTGCCTGTGGGGTTGACTCGCACCCAAGCTACCTCATCGAACTCCTGCGACAGGACGAACCACCATTGGCCATGTTGAATTTACGTTCCAATACGCCCGCTGTCCGACACCTGCCCATTTCGATGACCGTTCTGTTGGTTGTTAGTCTGGTAGCATGGCTTGACTGCGGTTGGGCCCACAAACCGGCCCCTGTGGGTCTTGGTCAACTGGCCGACCGTGAGCCCGATCAGAGTCTTAACGCCGATGAAGAGGCATTCATTCATACCCCTGTTGGGTTCAAGCAGGCTGGCAAACCAGCCGTCGTCAGCAAACAAGGTGCCCAGGCCGCGACCTTGCGGGTAACAATCGTTGAGGTATCTTCAGGCCGGCCGACAGCGTGCCGCGTGAACGTCGTTGGTTCCCGTGGGAACTACCATGAACCGAAGCCGCATCTGCTCGCCCCCTGGAGTCGCCAGCAAACGGCGCAGCAGGAAACGCACGGACCAAGCCGCTATTACGGCTGGTATTTTTATACGCTGGGTCAATTCGAAGTCGTTGTGCCTGCGGGAAAAGTTCGCGTGGAAGTCCACAAAGGATATGAATTCATGCCTCTGGCAGAGGAAGTGTCTATGGTTGCCGGTGAAACACGCAATCTCCAGATGCGGATCAAGCGGACAGTTCCGATGCAAAAGCACGGTTACTATTCTGGCGATATTCACATCCATTTGAATCGGCATCACGACGAAGATCTCCAGCGGGCACTCGACTTGATGGCGGCCGAGGACATTGAGTTCGGTTTTTTGCTTTGCATGAACAGTCCCGAGACCTACAGCGGTGTGATGAAACGCCAGGACTGGCGGCAGTTACAAGGGTTTGGAAACAGTTCAGTACGAACTCGAGGACGATATGGGATTGCCTCGGGGCAGGAATACCGGTCAACGACCTACGGGCACATTTGCCTGTTGATGCATGATCGAATGGTGTGGGAGGGGGCAACGGTCGATCCGGGCCGTTGGCCCACGTTCGCCCACGTCGGGCACGAAACACGGCGCCTTGGAGGTGTTTCGTTTCATGCCCACGGTGGTTCTGCGGCCGAAATTTATGCCGATTACATCGAGCAGGCGACCGACGGTGTGGAACTTTTGCAGATGGCCCACTATCGCGGGATTGGCCTCTCGGGCTGGTACCGCATTTTGAATTGCGGCTTCCGGTTCCCAGGGCTGGCAGGAAGCGATTTTCCCTACAGTCGTTGCCTGGGTGACTGTCGTAATTATGTGTATGCCCCACGGCGGCCTGATTTCAAAGAATGGACAACGGCTGCCCGCGAAGGACGCAGCTTTTTTACGACCGGCCCGCTGGTTTTACTGGACGTCGACGGGAAACGTCCGGGAGACACGATTGACCTGGTCACCGGTCAAAGCGGTCCGTTGAATGTTAGCGTTCGGATACGATCGGAGGTGACGCCGGTTGAGCATGTTGAATTGATCGTGGGTGGCGAGACGGTCCGGTCTGAGTTGGTTCCCAACAAGACCGGGCGTGGTCACTGGTATGAGTTGAAGCACAGGCTAACGATCGATCGGCCAACTTGGATTGCTGCCCGCGCGTTCAGCGTTTCTCCCACAGGCCGGCCCGATGCCGAAGCCCACACGAACCCCGTGTATGTTTACGTCGATGGGCAGAAGCCATTCGATCAACGGGATCGCGACTGGCTGCTTGCCAAACTGGATGGCCGGATTGCTCTACTTGAAAAGCGTGAGTTTGCCGAGAAGCCGCAGGTGATACAATTTTTTCACGCCGCCCGCCAAAAACTGCTCGAGCGGTAGAGAACTCCTTTTCGATCAGAAGTGATGCAGAAAATCTGGTAAAGTGCTGCGCCGATCAGCGCCGGCGTCAGGAATTTGACAGCGTGATGTGGTTCCCTTGAGCGTTGTGTAAGGACGATGTTGATCGAGCCAGAGAGCGAGCCCGTGAAGCGCGCCACCAAAGTCTGCTCGCCGGATTGGTAGCGTGATCTTCGGCCCACTGCTTGCCAGGCACCCGGCCTCTCGACACATACGATCCCCCCATCTATAAAGATCCCCGCTCTTTATCCGAGGCTCTCTACGGAGAAAGCGATGCGTCAACTCAGTGTTCTTTATATTCCCCACCCAACGGCCAATCTCACCGTGCCTTGGGGGAATGACCTGGTCAGGGCCATAGGCGAGCATCATAACCTGCGCATTTTTGACCCGTATCAACCGGCCGGGGCTCAGTTTGAGGGCATCGAGGCGGTGGTCGATTTAGGGGGAAATATCGATGCCGACCTGGTTGGGGCGGCAGCACGTGCGGGCGTCAAGTTCGTCCAAGCCCAGACTAATGGGCTTGACCATGTCGCGGTCGACAAGATCGTGGGTGCCGGGATGATGTTGGCCCACTGCCCGGGCGAATTGAGTAGTGTTGCGCTGGCCGAAAGCGCCATGATGTTCATGCTTGTGTTTTCAGCACAATACAACGAGGGGCGCCAAAACTTTGACCAGGGCAAGTGTTACCTGCCGACGGGAATTGCGCTGGAGGGCCGCACGCTGGGCATCATTGGCCTGGGCGCCAGTGGCGTCGAGCTGGCCCGTCGGGCCAACTCTTTTGCCATGAAGATCATGGCCATCGATGTGCGTCCGATTGATCAGGAGATCCTGGACGAAATTCAGGTTGAGTTTCTTGGCGGCCCGGACGACCTGGACGAGGTTGTCGCCCAATGCGATTTTCTGTCTTTGCATTTGCACCTGACGCCCAAAACGCGTCACATCATCGACGCCCGTCGAATTGGCCTGATGAAATCGACCGCCTGCCTGGTGAACGTGGCTCGCGGCGACCTGGTTGACGAGCAGGCTTTGTACGAGGCGCTCGTAGAGGGATCGCTTGGCGGGGCTGGCCTGGACGCCTTTGCCCGGGAACCCCCGGACCAGACTTTGCCGGTTTACCAATTGCCGAATGTCTATGTCACGCCCCACACGGGTGGCTCGTCCGATGGGACATCGCGGAGACGTGCCCAGTTCGCTGTCGACAATCTCGACCGCTACGCGCGGGGGGAGGCCATCCAGGCACGTGTCACAGCCCCGCTTCGAAACTAATTTTTTTCCCGTACAATGGCCCGATAGTAGAGCTTGCCGGAAATAGCACCGCCAAGGCACGTTGCCAGAAGAATTTCCAGAATCACGAGACGGCAAGCCGTATGGCGGTTCGTTGAGTACGAAGCAATTCGCTCGCATCCAGAGGGGATCTCGCCGCGCCGCGACCAGAAGGCAAAGTCGCTTTCGTAACTGCCAAACCGTAGTCGTTCCCGCACGGCTCGCGCAGTGCAATACCTCTTGACCTCTTGCGTTACTCGGATGGGTGAACCTCGTCCGATGGAAAGCTGCATGGGATCTGCCATCTATGGTTGCCATCCCGACGAGTCACCTGAAGTTCCTTGTCAGAAATGCTGACATCAACCGTCCCGCCAGGAGCTTGGATAGACCACTTGCTCCCGGAGCCCCTCCAAACATCAGGCTTTTGTCCGGGGCCAATTACGCAAAACAGGGATAGAATGGCACAACGGTGTCCACGCAGCGACGCCTCGACGTAGTTGCCAGTAGACTCAGCATGCTCTCCTCGGTTGAGCGCGAGCCTTCCTGTGTCGATTGGAACTACTCGCGATACCAACTGCGTGTTCTTTCGTCCGCGCACCAGAAAACTTCCGTCTGCGTGAGGATGGCACTTGTCGACCGTATGCCAGCGTAGCGATATGTTCCCGGGCTTGGAGAGCATTGCCGTGTCCAGCACCACGACGACGTCTGGATTTAAATGCACGACGGTCCGTCGTACCTGCTCGACATCTTCGTACACATCCGTGGTATCGAGTATCCAATAACCTCCACGCCGGTCGTCAAATTCTCTCGCCACCCAATGGGAACGCAACGCCGGCCAGTTACGAACCTCGGGTTGATGGAAGCAGGCGCGAGAGATAGGCCGGTCGCGAATCATGTCCTTGCCATTGAACACCAATACGTTGTGTCCTGCGGCACTATAGACATCGTTCGAGCCGCCATCATAGCCACCGTCGTACCCAACCTGGTCAACAATCAGGGGATCGCCATAGCCGTCAATACAGACTTGTCCAATATCGTGGTGGCCGTGAATCTCGTAAGCCGCACCTCCTTTACCGTAAACGACACAAGGCGTTGCCACTGGATCCCAGGTCGTACGGCTGCTCACACACATGGTATTTGCCGCAAACGCATGACCGTGTGGAAGTCGACCCTCAGGATGTTTGGGTTCAAGTGCGGGATCATACGTCAGCAATTCGGTGACATAATCGCGTGCATTGAAGGTCTGTTCTGGTTGGAAGCGGTGATTGAGATAGAACCATTGCAATACGCCATCGTGCGCGGCTGTTGCAATGGCCGGGACAAAGGGCAAATTGACTTTCTCTTGAGTTGAGCAATTTCCGAATTTCGCCTCACGTCCATGAGGCAACGTCATGTACATCTTCCATCGGCAAAACTGGGGAAACGGGTGAGCTGCAAGCGGATTTTGGTTTGTGACATCCGGTCGTGTGGTGGTCCAGTAACGTAGGGCCGAATAGAATCTAACGGCGTTGTACATGGAATCAGCGTAACCTACCGATTCGTTCCATTCTCCTTCCGGACCAAACACGCTCAGGTAGGCCTTCATGCGTTGGCAAGCGGTTTGAACCAGAAAGGCAGACGCAGGGTGATCTTCAGCAAGACTCATCCCTGCTAACCCGACACTGCCCACTATGGCGGGCATGAAGTTGTCGAGTACATTTACTTGCCAGTTGCCTTGCTTCACAGTTTGGATGAACGGTTGAATTCCCTGCCGATCGAGGCCTGTCACAATGCGGTTGCGTTCTTGTGGTGTTAAGCCGGTATAAAGCCAGTCATAAGCAATGCCGATACCGGCGCAGAGCTGACCTACACGCAGGCCAGCAGGCAGGTTTTTGGGTTGCCCTGGGTCGTCGCGCCAAAATTCCGGCCATTGGGTGCTATCGAAGGTAATCTCGATTTGCTCAACGGCTGCCTTCTTGTACCGACTGTCTCCTGTGATCAGAAATGCCAGTGCAGTTCGCCGCATTCTCTGAACCGCGTTGTTGCAGACGATATAGTTCGCATCGGTTCCGGCAACGATGGGGGGTGCCAGCAGGTCTGCATCCGCGCGCTGTTTTAGTGCCTGCCAGAGCACCTTCCGGTGCCCAGTGGTGACAGACTCCCGGAGTTCGGCGACCGATAGTAGTCCTTCCACTTTGCGTGCCGTGATCCACAAATGGGGGCGCATGGGCGCAGCGCTGGCATAATCAACCGGATTGAATGACGTTTCGACCGGGAACTCACTTGGCCGTGCACGGCCTCCCTGAATTGCTTCGCGCAATGGCGCAAAATAGAAATCGTCAGCAAAACAATTGCCGTGAAGGGGACCGACATTACCGCTGAAGTCTCGAGTTCGACCGGTTGGCAACAATCGCAAGGATGCCGTCACGGCACGCTCAGGCACGGTGACTCGTCCTCGTACAAGAGTCCACTCCGTAGAGTCCGCCACGCCCAGCCAACTTGACCCCAAATAACTGCCGTCTCGATCGGAAAATTGTACGTCAAAAGTAATAATCCCTGGAGATTTGGGGTCAACGCGCAGCCACGCTTCTGCGTAATAGTGCCCAGGCTGCACCTCCACCGGGAAACTGTTGCCCTGTCCGTGCGAGTCTGAGGCATCGCGCACATAGAGACAGGATTTACCGGAATGTGGCCTGGTTGTGACGCATTCTACGACCGCTGAAGATCCTTGCCACTGCAGCGGATTTGACAATTCCAGTCCGGGGTTTCCAAGCAGGTTGCCAGCACTCGCCGAAGCAGCGGTGCTGAAGTGGAGAAATAAACTCAAAAGGGCAAGGCGGGATTCGAGATGCAAGGCCATATTTACCTCGTGACGTTCAGCTTGTTCTACGGTCAAAAGGTCAAAGGGGTATCCGCAGGCTTGTCCTAGTGGAGCCGACCGGTAACGGGCAACTGGAGATGGCCGACCGTTGGTTTTGAAGGGAGTGTCGAAACCAGGCAGTGCGGGTCCACGGATTGTTTCCTTAGCCGATGCCGATCTCGTTCAAATATTCGCGAGTTTTTCTCGCGAAAGGCAGTGGTTTGTCCGGGCCGCAGTGGTAATGGATTTCTTGCAGCGTATCCCGGAATGCATCAAAGTCAACCGCTCCGGTCGAGGGTTCACAAAAGACTCCGTCGCCAACCGCTGGTGCGAACGTGATTCCCTCCCGATCGGGACAGTCCACCTGTGCGCCACCTGTGATTTGTTGTAGAATCACAGCCCGCGCCAGGTGGAAAAGCTGTCGCCTGTTCTGGTCGGTTAACGACTTTACGAGCACCCCTAGCTCAATTGGATAGAGCATCGGTCTACGGAACCGAAGGTTAGAGGTTCGAATCCTCTGGGGTGTACTCTTTAGCTCCTAAGCGGCAAATTGCTTGCGCTCATCGTATTGGGCGGCCACACTTTCTGTGCCGCTTCAAAATCAGATAAGTACTGGAGATTCACCAACTGCTGTTTTGGAGGTTGTCTGGCCCCCCCTTGGGATACCATCGCAAACATTTGACCTTCGGCTATGGCAACCGGTGGTTCGAGGTTTGTTTCGCTTTCGTGCCCGGGGCCCAACGTCATCTGATTGTGGATCATCTTCGGTAATCAGCAGAGGCGTGGTATATCGAAGCAGTCTGCAGACTGTCGGGAGATGTCTACACAACCCCGTCCTCATCCAAGTTGGGGTTTTGGGGGTAGCTTCCGTTACCCGTTCGACCGTATAAGCCTGGTACCCCGACAATGATCCCATGTAGAGCGATCCAAGCAAACCAATCTTCATACCTACACACAATCGTGGCAGTGGCCGCGGAGCAGAATTTCTGTGACGTGCCCAAAGTCGCTGCTTGCTGTCTTGCTCTTTTTGGTCAATTCGATCTCATCCATGCACGAAACGGTGCCGCATTCGATGCAAACGAAGTGGGGATGAGGCGCATGTGCTTGCCCCTCTCCGGCGATGATTTCAAATCGCCAAACGTGATCGCCGAGTTCTGAGCGACGCAACAAGTTGGCTGTGACCATGTCGTTGAGGTTTCGGAAGACCGTCGCCTTGTCGATTTCATGTTCCGCTAAGCGGGCGGAAACTTCCGCGTGCGTTAGAGGAGCTGACGAATCGCGAAGCACCAGCAATGTCGCCACACGTGCGGCCGTTGCTCTCAG
>JAKVCB010000066.1 GCA_022448345.1 Pirellulales bacterium | reverse complement strand
CGGTCCCCCGTCCAACCAGAGAAAGATAACTGACTTGTCATTGCCAACAGGCCTGCTTGTACCACCAGCAAACACCGAGGGCAACGTGGGACCGAGCATCGCCCCCAATACCGTTCCCAACGAACTCTTTACCATGCCACGGCGAGTCAGCATCGTATGTGCTAACTGCCCCCCCGCATGATGTCGATGGTTACACCCCATAGTAAAACCCAATTCCTAAAGCCCTAAATGTCCAACAATTGGCTTCCTGATCCTTCTAAACGCATCAGTTATAGACTTACAGCGACTGAAACTCATTCGTTTGAATCAACGCCCACATGAGATCATTTATCTTAAAATCGGCATTCTGTTCCATCATCGCCAGCACCTCTCGAGACTCTTCCACCCCTGGAAAACGCGCAAGAACCGTCAAATAGGCCTGCTCAATTTTATTCTGGCCTGATTCGAGCGATTCGATTTGTGTCACGCTGGTTCCCTCGCGAAGAGACTCTGCTAACAACAGACCATTCATCCTCATCAACGCTTCGCTTGTCGGACTCATTTCTGTCCGCGCACTAGAGCGATGTCCTGATAGATTTTTCCCGAAGGCAATATATGTCTGCCTTATTTTTTTCTGCTCTTCTCGCTCTTGTTCAGTCAGGGCTGACTCGCTTTGAACAAAATCACCAGGAGGAGCAGGCAACCGGTCCGCCAAATGCGGAAACGGGCCAGAACGCAATTTCTCTTCTCCTTCGACCAAAAGTCTCTTGCGTTGATCAATGCGGCAAGCCGTTTCTTCTTCCAAAAGACTCCGCACCTGCTCACCCACAAGATAAATCGCTTCTTCCCGTCCCGTGACTCGCAATACCGAATTAAACCATTGGTCTGAATTCAATCTGCGCCGCTCGGCTGCATGCCACGCTTCATGCGCAGAAGGCTCATCGTCGAACTTTAGTTGAAATGCCTTGCTAAGCACAATCGTGCGAATTAACCACTTGATATCGAATTCGTGACTGACCAAATTTCTGGCAATTTGATCAAGCAAAGCAGCGTGTCGCACCGGTTTGCTGGGAGCAAATCCATCAGCCCGATCCACAAAGCCACGTCCGGTCAACTCAAGAAAATAACGATTTACGATGGCCCTGGCCATTTTCTGCCTTTGTGAGCCCGTTAACCAATCCGCGAACAATTCCCGGCGACTCCTGGTACCCTCATCTGCCCCGACCATCGGTTCCCCACCCAGCGGAGTTGGAATCATGGTCTGTGGATTTTCCGGGTGTGGCAATTGAACCTCACCGGTGTCCACATCAGCCACTGCACGATTTTCACCGCCCGCTCCATCAATCGCCGCGTCCCCTCCAGGAAGCGTGCTGACGCTATACTCACTTCGCCCAATATCCGGAAACCTTTCAGCAAATCGTTCGGGGGCTACAAGGTTACCATCCCACATTTCAATTCGCCCAAAAAAGGCTGATAATCCCCAATACGACTCCCGCTTGTATTCGTCGACATACGGATCATCATGGCACTGAGCACATGCTAGATTAATTCCCAGAAATAGCCGCATGGCGGCCTCGGCATACTCGTTAGGCTCACCGTCAAAGTAAATTCCAAAATTGGCCCGGCCATCTTTCTTTATCGCGCCTTGAGTTGCTACAAGATCACGGGCAACCCTATCCCAACTTCGATTTTCGGCCAAAGCTTGACGCAAGTATTGGTAGAGCGAAACAAAATTTGTTCCCTGACCTACACTTTCGCGCAACTCCAGAACCCACTGTCGCTGGCGGAAGGCCCAGTAGTCTGCATACTGACTCTCCCGTAACAGCCCATTGACCGCGACCTCCCGCTTGTCGGGAGAGGTATCCTCTATAAACGCCCTGGCGGTCTCTGCCGCGGGGGGAGCACCCACGATTCCCAGGCTTGCCCGCCGCAGAAAGGTCGCATCATCTACGACACCCGTGGCCGCCACCTGCGCTCCTTGCCAGAACCCTGACAAGTAAAGATCAATCAGCGTCGCGGCGTGATCGGTATTACCTTCAGGAAGCTGCCTGTTCGGAAGGGCAGCGGGAAACAATTCTGGCGAGACTTCTCCCTGGGCCTCTCCTGCAACGCCCGCAATCACCACCAACAACAGAAACGGAAAGCCTCGACAAACAGACCACCTCCTGACCGGGTTTCTGGTCGACCCTACATAGCGACAATGCACAACGCCCCAGGTCATCATTTGGATTGCCCTTGTTGTCACTCTATCATTTTACGTTGGCCGCAAACGCATACTACCTCGCATTCGAACCTCCGTATTTTATGGCATTACACATCCCAACGGTCCGCCTCCAGTTTATCTAAAGCCACCACCTAATTCAAGATAACTGCGACCCTAGCGACGAGAGGACTGGGCACCCTGAAGAAGAAACAGAATCCTTTATTTCTGCAGCCGTTCTTACGACGCCAGGATCCCGAACAGCTTCTTCTCACATACACTCGACGACAACTTTCAACCGTCACCCGTGGTACCAATGACCTCGATGACATACCGATCCGGATCGCGAAAAAACAGGCGACGATGGGATGTACCGCGCTTGGGAGGAATGATGTCTGCACCTTGCTCAATCAGTTTTGCACGAACCTGGTCCAACTCTGCATCGGGCACACTCAGAGCCACATGCCTTCCAAATTCATCCTCGAATCGCGACGCGTGGAAATCAGGGACCTCCGTAAGATGCAACTGCTGGCCCCCGGGAATCGACAGCCAGACACCGCCTATCGGAATATTGCCTGGTCGCTCAACAATCTTCCAATCGAAAACAGCCTGGTAAAACCGTGAGGAAGTTTCCAGGTCTCGAGTTGCCAGAGTGAAATGGTGAATTGGCATGACGAATAATTCTTCAGTAACAATATCATTGACAGCAAAAACAAAGGTTCGCCTCTCTCTCCAACTAGCTACCAGTGTTTAATCACCCCCTGGAAGAGACAGCTTCGTGACTTTATACTTCCCGGTTCAACAAGGTCAACCATCCAACCCCACCAGACAGCCCTAACCCCCTTGATCCATTCATGCCCAGCCTTATTAAAGACCGACTCCAACAAAATCAAACCGTCTCTGTCATGTCGATCAGCACCATGGCGACTCCAAAACTTGTGGAGGCAGCCAGCTATCTCAGCCATGTACAGGGTGTCTGGTTCGATCAGGAACATTGTGCCTTGACGCACTCCCAAATCGAACTTCTGGCGATGGCCGCCCGGTCGGGTGGACTCGATTGCTTTACCCGCGTGGCCCCCACCGACTACGGAGCGGTCATGCGCCCCATGGAAGCTGGCTGCAGTGGAGTTATGGCGGCCCAGGTCCGCACCGCCGAGGAAGTTTCCCAAATCGTCTCCTGGGCCAAATTTGCCCCTCAAGGGGGCCGCGGCACCTTTGGCGCTAACCCCGAATCCAAATATGGAATCATCCCTGTCGCCGAGTATATTGAAATGGCCAATCGTGACCGATGGCTTGCAATCCAGATTGAAACTCTCTCAGCCGTTGAGCAAGTGGACGAAATTGCCGCAGTCGAAGGAGTCGACCTGTTGTTCATTGGCCCCAATGACCTCTCGGTCAATTTGGGGGTTCCCGGTGACATGCTCAATCCAAAGTGTGTCGCCGTTCTGGAGCGTGTTGGCCAGGCCGCTCAAAAAGCTGGAATCGCCTGGGGAGCGCTCTGTCCCACCCTGGAACACGCCAGGCAATGCCGTGACTTGGGATGTCAACTCTTTAGCTTGCTTGGCGACACCGGCTGTTTTCGTCGAGGAATCACCGCTCTGGAAGAAACGTTTGCAGAATTTTTTGAGTAACAGCTGCTGGTAAAATGGCAAAGACGCAAAAGAGCAGCGACCGACAAGACCTCTCGGAAACACATAACCGAACCGGCCACCGCCGACACTAGCGCTGCTTCCGCGTGAACACGAGTTGATCGCCCTCGGAAAGCGATTTATTAAGTCGGTACCCCTCTTCTTTGAAGTGCGCCAATTTTTCGACTGTTTTGATCTGATTTTCAATCACGTAGCGGGCCATTAATCCACGAGCCCGCTTGCCAAACATGGAAAGAAACCGAAATTTTCCGTCTTTCTCTTCTTTGAACGCGGGCGTGATGATGCGTGCGTCCAGCTTGGCTGGTGCAACGGCTTTGAAATATTCTGCCGAAGCCAGGTTCAGAACCACCCGTGCTCCGGCCCCTTCAAGATCGTCACAAAGGGAACGTGTGATGCGATCTCCCCAGTAGGCATAAAGGTCTTTGCCTTTTTCAGTTTGTAGTCGGATTCCCATCTCCAGACGGTACGGTCGAATCAAATCCAGCGGTCTCAAAGCACCGTAAAGTCCCGAAAGAACTCGCAAATGCTCCTGGGCAAACACCAACTTGCGACCGGAAAGGTCTTCTGCCTGAAGCCCTGTATAAACATCTCCCCGGTACGCAAAAATGGCCTGCTTGGTCCCTTGGCCGTCGTACTTTTTCTTCCACTTGCTGTAAAAGCCACACGTTTTTTCTGCGAGTGCCTCACTCACACTCATTAATTGGGCCATTTTCTTCGGACGATAGTCTTGCAAGGCCACCGCCAGGCGATTTGCATCGGCGTGAAACCTTGGCCGGGTTGCCTCGTCGGTTGGTGGCGGGTCGTCGAAATCAATCGTCTTGGAAGGCGAAAGCAGGATGATCATCGTGCCGTTAAATCCATCACCAGGTTTAAAAGGGTATCATCAGCGGCTGTTTTTATTAAACCGCACCATTGTCATAATCCGGTCGCTGCTAATTTCGAAAGTGGCCCAGCCTCTAGTTCGCCCAAATAAAGAGCCCATCCTCGGGACAACGATGGCCTGGCATCACCCATCGGTTGGTGGACCCTTCACCAGGCGTTCTGCCAGATTAAAGCCAATCTGGGGCGGCCACTCCCGTGTGTTTGGACAACCGCCGCAAGCTTTGAATCACGTCCGACGGTAACGAAATCCCTACTTTGAGCGCCTCCTCCCGCTTCTCCCATTCTTTCTCACCCGGAAGGTAAATACGCTCCGACCCGTCGGCCTTGGGAGCGGCATGAATTTCCTCAATGAGTCCATCGATGCGTTTCTGAAATACTTCCAGGGGCATCAAAGTAGACACGTTGATCGCCAGAAATGCTCCTCCATGATCCGTTTTCATACCCGGGTCGTCAAATAGCCAACTCCCTACATTCTGCGTCATGGAGGCTCCCGTCAGGACGGCAGAAACCGTTTCAATCAGAAGCGCAATCCCATACCCTTTGTAACCAGCCATAGGGGCCAGCGAAGAACTCTCGGGATATCCACTACCATCGTTCGTTGGCAGGCCATCAGGACCAATCACCCAGTTGTCAGGCAACGGCTCTCCACGATCGCACGCCGCAAAGACTTTTCCACCGGCGACGGTACTGATTGCCATATCAAGCAGAATTGGATTGCCCCCGGTGGGAACCCCGTAGGCCATCGGATTACTTCCGGTAATCGCGTTACGCGATCCGGGTGCTGCCACCGAGGGAACATCGTTGGCCATAGCCATACCAATCATTCCCTGCTGTGCAGCCTGGTTAGCATAAACGCCTGCGGCGCCAAAGTGGCAACTGTTCCTCACGCCCACGTAGGCCGTACCCGCTTCTTTTGCCTTGTCGATGGCCAGTTGCATTGCGTACGTCGATGTCACCTGACCCAAAGTAGAATCCCCATCGACCAGCGCCCAACTGGGCCCCTCTCGCACAACACTAGGCGTCCCGTTGCCCTTCAATCCCTTACCCGTGAGCCGTTTGGCATACCCAATCAATAACTTACTACCGTGGGTAAACACTCCCCAACTGTCCGTAAACGCCAATAGTTGAGCCGTCGCCCGTGCGTTTTCTTCACCGACGTCGCATGCCTTGAGCGCCTCGACACAAAACGACTCCAGTTGCTCAATCGTGACCCGTGCTGACATAGGTTCCATTTCCTCTTAGAAAGATTTTCGACTTTTCGCTACCCAGTCAACCTTCGCCTGCCTGTGCGACCCCATTGACGATATTGGGAACTGGCTCGCCCCGCACTGAACAGGCGACAGTTTCTGCCACGTAACGCCGCAATCTTTCGACACAGTCGACCGTCGCCACGGCCAGATGACTGTTAATTAGCACGTTTTCCATCGTCCGCAGAGGATGATCCACAGGAAGAGGCTCCGGAGCCACCACATCAAGAGCAGCGAACCCTACTTTTCCGCTCTCTAAAGCGGCCGTCAAATCACTGGTGTTAACAACCGTTCCCCGGGCACAGTTTACCAGGATGACTCCTTCTTTCATTTGGTCAATCGCCTCGGCCGCAACAAGATTGTTCGTATGCTTGTTCGCCGGACAGTGGAGCGTAACCAGATCGCTATTGGCCCAAATGCCTTCAAGTGAAACAGGTTCATAGCCCGCCGCTTTAATATCGGCATCGTCCACGACCGGATCAAACACGAGGATACGACAGTTAAATGCGCGTAACCGCGCAGCCACGGCCTGTCCAATGCGGCCAAAACCAACAACTCCAACTGCCATCGTGTGCAAGGCAAACATGCGATCAAGGGGAACGCCCAATCCCCAATGCCCCTGCTGTACATATCGGTGATTCACGCCGAACTGGCGTATCGAAGAGAGAATAAGCCCGAGTGTCGTATCGGCAACTTCCTCGATGCAGTAGTCCGGTACGTTACAAACCGGAATTCCTTTTGCAGCGGCGGCCTCCACATCGACGTTGTCGTACCCGACACCATACCGCACGATGACTTTCGCGTTCACGAGTTGACCGACAACCTCGGCAGTGAGGGGCGAATACTGAGAAATAATTTGGTCTGCGTCACGACACGCATCAATGGTCTCGGCCACGGTCGTGCACTGAGCCTCGACAATTTCACAGCCGAGCGGCTCCAGAATTGCCCGCTCAATATCGAGACCCTCCCAGGTAAAATCGCTGACGACCACGGTAGACATGCTAGAAAACACCCTCGTGCAAAAAAATGATCTAAAACAGCAAGAATTGCCCTGCCAACAAACCGTAATGTAAAGGGGACCAAGGTTTGAAGCTAGTGCTTCCTCACCAAAGGTGGGTCCGCTTTGGTATTTTGGTAACTATAACTGAACTTACCCAAGGCCTCTCCCGCTCATCCTTGCTGGATTATCTCAAGTTCTTTCAAGTGGCCTCAACACCAAGAACGGCGCGACAATTGAAAACGACAGGACATAACCACTTTCGGAAGTTGATTTATCGGAAAGCTATTTTATTTTCGTTTCGCCTACATGGATGACGTGCGACTCAACAAGATGAAACCCAGGGGGGGGATTCGCGCGTCGCCGACCTGGCAAGAAGCAAGCTGCCCAGTAGGGTGCCGCAAGTTCCGGGCCAACAGCCCGGCAAACCACACTCTTAACTCCGCGACCACCTCGTAAAGCTTCATTCGCTGCTGTGACCACAGCCTGATCGCTAAGCGAGGGCAGGTGACCCGAGAACAAGCCTGATTGCATAAGCCAAGTCCGTCATTACGATTCCGGGAATGACTTCCGTAGCAGACAAACCCCGCAGCAGACATACCTTGAGACCGATGGCGTTAACCCACGAACATGGGATACTCCCGCCAGAATAAAAAACCCCCGAGAACAACCGCGGTTCTCGGGGGTTTTTTCTAAAGCGACGCCGACGGGACTCGAACCCGCAACCACCGGATCGACAGTCCGGGACTCTAACCAATTGAGCTACGGCGCCACATGCTTGCACCAAAGCAAGCTGACCAGGGCCAACAAACCACGCAAAACCTGTTTCCTGACATCGGCCAATCCAGGCCTAGAAATCTAGCAAGAACTGGACAAGTGGGCAAGTCGTCCCCGTAACGTCCGCTCGTTTTAAAGCATCGGCTCAAACGGGACAGCACGGTTTTTCCCAAGAAAAGCCCCACTGCCCCCTGTGAACGGCCGATGCCGAACAAGGCCATTTCAGTGAGACTCCCCAACCGGCAGCCTGGTTCACCCCACAGGTGCCTATTCTCCCGCCCCACTAGATGGCCGCAGTACCCGGGCCATCGGTCGTCACCTGTCAGTTTTTCCGAAGGTCAACTATAATTCTGATAGACTGGCTCGAGACGTTTTGAGCACGAAAAATTCCAAGTTGTCACTTAGTGATATCCAAGGAGAAGCGCGGTGTCCCGACAAAAAAACCCGAGACACAACGACTGTTGGCTACGAGTCAGTGCCCAAAATACCTGTATTCGCTATGGCCTTGGCTTTAGTCTGACTTTGGCAATTGTCTCCCTGGTATTATTCACCTCTCTCACAAAGGCCGATCCAGTGCTGGTACTTTCGGGAAAATTACCCAACGACGACCGACTTGGACCCCTCAAGACCCTCGACAGCTACTTTCCCTTTGCGCCGGCAGCGTCGACAGACGAGTGGGCCCAGCGGGCCGAGCAGGTCCGCCGCCAAATCCTGGTCTCGGCTGGTCTCTGGCCAATGCCCACCAAGACTGCACTGAATGCAGTGGTACACGGCTTGATGGACCGGGGCGACTATACGGTCGAGAAAGTTTTTTTTGAAAGCCTGCCCGGGTTTTATGTGACCGGTAACCTGTACCGCCCGAAGGACGAAATGAACCAACGTGCGGCGATACTTTGTCCTCACGGTCACTGGCCCCAAGGCCGCTTTCATGAAAAATCGTCAGACGAAATCCAGAAAGAATTTCTTGCCGGGGGCGAGACCTTCTTCGAAGGGGGCCGCAGTCCGCTTCAAGCACGTTGTGTCCACCTCGCGCGGATGGGCTGCGTGGTCTTTCACTACGACATGATTGGCTACGCCGACAGTCAGCAAATTCCGATCGAGCTGGCACACAGCTTTGTGCGGCAAGACCCGGAAATGAACTCGCTCGAAAACTGGGGCCTTTACAGTCCCCAGGCAGAAGCGCATGCCCAAAACATACTTGGCTTGCAAACGGTCAATTCAATCCGGGCCCTCGATTTTCTCTCTGAACTCCCGGATGTCGATCCAAACCGGATTGGCGTTACAGGAGCCAGCGGCGGAGGGACTCAAACGATGCTCCTCTGTGCACTCGATCCGCGGCCCAAGGCTTCCTTTCCAGCAGTGATGGTATCAACAGCCATGCAAGGTGGATGTACGTGCGAAAATGCCTGCGGGCTCCGTATCGGCACAGGCAATGTCGATTTTGCAGCATTGTTTGCGCCCAAACCGATGGGGCTCACCGCGGCCGACGACTGGACTGTGGAGTTAGCTTCCAAAGGACTACCGGAACTACAACAACACTACGAATTCCTGGGGGCACCTGAGAACGTGATGCTCCTCTCGCGAACGGATTTCAAACACAACTACAATTCGGTCTCCCGACATGCCATGTACGAGTGGTTTAATCGCCACCTGGAGCTTGGCATTAGCGAACCGATTCAAGAGCGGGACTACCTGCGGTTGCGTAGTGACGAAATGACGGTCTACAACAGCGAACACCCTCAACCGGAGGGAGGCGTTGACTTTGAACGCAAGCTACTCAAATGGTGGCACGATGATGCACAACAACAACTCGCATCCCTCACGCCTCGCGATGCAGATTCGCTGAACCAGTATCGAGAAGTTATCGGTGGCGCGGTTGAGGTCTTGATCGATCGCCAACTCACCCCAGATCCCGATGTCGATTATGAATCGACACACGAAACTGACCGGGGGAACTACACAGAATCGATTGGACTACTCCGCAACAGGCCGCACCACGAAGAACTCCCCATCGTGCGACTGACTCCTAAACCGTGGCACGGCCGTGTTGCAATCTGGCTTACCACGTCCGGGAAAGCGGGCTTATTCACCGAGGCGGGTGAATTGCAACCCCACATCAAGCGGCTGCTTGATTCGCACATCGCAGTTATTGGCGTTGATTTACTCTACCAGGGTGAGTCGCTCACCGATGGGCTGCCCCTGGAGAAAACTCGCCGCGTTGAATACCTGTCAACCTGGAAAACAGCCCGCACTTTGAAAGTTCCCCGCGAAGCTGCCGCGTACACATTCGGCTACAACCATCCGGTTTTCACCCAACGCGTGCACGACGTACTCAGTGTACTCTCGCTGGCCAGCTACCTAGACCCCAAACCGACGCAAATCGACCTGGTGGGCCTGGGCGGGGCAGGGCACTGGGCCGTGGCAGCCTGCACCCAGGCGCGCGGTGCCGTCGACCGACTGGCCGTCGATACCCAAGGCTTTCGTTTTGCAAACATCAGGAGCCTGCGGGATCCCAACTTCCTGCCAGGAGTCGCAAAATATGGCGACCTGCCGGGATTGTTGGCACTGGCAGCTCCCACACCACTATGGCTGGCTGGCGAAGGCACCAGCCTGCCCGATGTCGCCCAGGCAACTTACGATGCAAGCGGGGCGATGTCCAACGTAAACGTCTGGCAGGGCGACGCACAGGCCGCACCTCGAAATGCGGTCGATTGGCTACTCGGCCAACCATAACTTGGATGATCCCCGCTGAGCAATGGACTATGAAGCGGGTGACCCGCCTGCTGCTTGGCTCCACGTGGCCCCGGCTAAAACTTACTCCTTGACTTCCAAACCCTTGATCCCTGAAAACAGCCCCTCCGTACTCCAAGTTGGTTGTGCTGGAATTCTCGTCGTCGATACGATTTGCGGTCCAGTGAAGGCCCTGCCTGAGCCTGGCCAACTAGCAATTCTTGACGACATCCCCTCAACGGTGGGAGGTTGCGCAGCCAATGTCGCTTGTTCGCTGGCCAAGCAAGGAGTGACCGTTGGTGCCGCAGGCCTGGTAGGCGAGGACTCAGCCGCCGGCCTTCTACGGGGGCAACTCCATGCCCGGCAGGTCGATTGCAGCCAGGTAAAATCGACGACCGACCAACCGACCTCACAAACGGTTGTGCTGCTCATCGAAGGTCAGGACCGTCGTTTCCTGCACAGCTTTGGCGCCAACCGGTCCTTTTCTGTCGGCCAGTTGAACCGTGATTGGATTCGCGAACTCAAGGTCTTTTACGTGGGAGGCTTGTTTGCCATGCCCAACTTCCGCACGAGCGAGCTTGCCGAGTTGCTGAAATACTGTCGCTCCCACAACGTGGTGACCGTGGTTGACGTGGTGGCCTCGGAGGACATGCGTGATTTTGGCCAACTCGACGCATGCCTGCCCTACATTGACTATTTTCTGCCCAACGATGACGAAGCCGCCCGGATCACAGGTCGAAGCGACCCTTCCGAACAAGCCCGCGTCTTCCGCGACAAGGGAGTCGATACCACGATCGTCACGCTGGGCGAGAAAGGATCCCTTGCCATGCGCGGCCACGATTTATGGCGGACAGGTACTTTTCCAGTTGAGTTTGTTGACATGACCGGCTGCGGCGACGCCTTTGACGCAGGCCTGATTTCCGGCGTGTTAAAAAACTGGGATCTTCCCCGCACGCTCAGTTATGCAACGGCCCTGGGCGGATCTTGTGCACAAGCCATAGGGGCCTATGACGGTGTGTTCACCGCCGATGAGACAGAGGCATTCCTGCAAACCCGGCAGGTCAACGTCGAGCATACAACGATCCCTTGACACTGCCAGGCCCCGTGTGCAGCAGGGTCAGTCGCCAATTCTCAAGGACCGATCTCGCAATCCCCACCCGCTAGTGACGCACTGCCGGCAGCTTGACACAACGCAAGTCTCCCGCTGCATCGCGGCCGTAAATATGTCCGTCGCAAAGGACGGGCACCGACCAACAACGGCCCCTGAGGAAATCGGTGCGGGCAACTTCGCGATATTCCTCCGGTGTTGCCACAGCAACCACCAGTTCGCCCGCCTCGCCAAGCACAACGAGCTTGCCGTCGGCAATCATCAGCGACCCACAACCAAACCCCTCTTTTTCCCAAGCCACTTCACCAGTTTCAAAGTCCATGCACTTCAAACGGACCAGCCGACCCAGATTGGAGTTGCCATCGAAGCCATACAAATAACCATCCAGGAGAATGCAGTTGTTAAAATGGTTGCGCATATCACGGTTCTGGTAGACCATTTTCAGCTCGTTCTCCTGTAGCCGAAACAACCCGCACCCGGCGTTGTAACCGGTCGAAATAAAAAGCAGGTCTCCAGCGACAATGGGTGTCGTCGAATTGGTCCGATAGGGCGAGTCCCACGGCGTAAAGGCAACTTCACGACCGTCTCCAGCACGAGCAACACGCAGGCCATCGCAATCCAACGTGGCCAGCATCGTCTCGCCGCCTAAGGAAAAAACGGCCACAGAACCATAGCCAGCTTGGTGCTTGTCGGTTTGCCAGTTCTTCCTGCCACTGGTTTTGTCGTACGAAACAACGCGACCTGCTTCGAAAATGAGCTGGTCTCCCAGCACATAGGGCGAACTGGTAAATCCCCATTCTGGCAGGGTCATTCCCAGATCTTCCTGAAGTTGTTGTGTCCACACGACCTGGCCAGTCACAGCGCGAAAACAAATGAGTTCGCCAGCCCGCCCCAGGGTGTAGAGAAACTCACCATCGACCGTGGGCGTCGACCCGGGACCTCCTTCGTGCAGGTTATCGACCAACGGGGCGTCGTACAGGTGTGACCACAGCAACCCGCCAGTGAGCGCATCGAAACTGTAAACACACTCATGCCCATCGACGTGGCCCATCGTAAACAGGCGTCCGTCAGCAACTGCCACTGAGCTAAAACCGATGCCGATCGCTTGCTGCCAGACCAATGGCAAGCCTTCTTCAGGCCACTCCGTCGACCAGCCTGTTTCGGCAGAAATTCCGTCGTGACGAGGACCCATCCAATTCGGCCACGCTGCCGAACCGGCTTGACCAGCAGCCAGCAAAATCAGAATCGTCAACCATCGGGAAACAAAAGCCCTTGCATAACTTGATTTCATGGTTCATTTCTGCTCTGCTTGGAGGTCTTGTGACGCAGATAGCTTCGCTTCACGTAACCTACAAAACAATCGCATCGTCAGCCAGCGTCGCGTCAACGCGACTT
The DNA here is from genome assembly GCA_022448345.1 of Pirellulales bacterium. Classification (GTDB taxonomy): domain Bacteria; phylum Planctomycetota; class Planctomycetia; order Pirellulales; family Lacipirellulaceae; genus JAKVCB01. Next base: position 6,555 of record JAKVCB010000066.1, on the reverse strand, counting down.
CGAGTTTTGTCTTTCTAACTGGGAGTTTCCGCTCAGTCGGAGAAGATAAATACCAGGAATCTCCATACTACGGCTGAAATACTTAAGGAATGATCTATGCTCACGAACAAGGTTGCCCTGATTACCGGTGGCGGCACCGGGATTGGCCGAGCCATTGCACTTCAGCTGGCCAGCAGCGGAGTGAACACTGCCTTAAATTACTCCCGCTCTGAAGAAGATGCCACCACAACAAGCAACGAATGCACGGCCTTAGGCGCACAATCCATCACATGTCAGGCCGATGTGGCCAATGACTCTCAGGTTCGAAAAATGGTCGCGGCCGTCGTGGACCAATTTGGACAACTCGACATTCTGGTGAACAATGCTGGCTGTACATTCTTCGTGGAAATGGAAGACCTGGAAGGCCTGCAGGAAGAACATTGGAACCGAATCATGGATGTGAATGTCAAAGGACTTTTCCAATGCTCGCGTGCCGCCTATCCCGAGCTCAAAAAACAGAAAGGCTGCATCGTGAATATCACATCGGTAGCAGGCCTGATCGGGCAGGGTTCTTCAGTCGCCTATGCAGCTTCCAAGGCCGCGGCAATCAGCGTCACCAAGTCGCTTGCCCGCGTGATGGCACCGGAAGTCCGGGTCAACAGCATCGCGCCGGGAATCGTACAAACCCGCTGGGTCGAAGGGCACGAGGCACACGTCAATCGCCTTAGCCAGGGAACCCCCCTCGGTCGAATTGCCCTTCCCGCAGATATCGCCGAAGTTGCCCACGGGCTTATCAGCCAGGCCAGTTTCGTAACCGGTCAAACCGTGGTCGTCGACGGGGGAATGATCTCGTAAGGGAACTGGTAACGACGGTTGTAAAGACATTCCCAGGTTCCACATTCAAAAACTGCATCGCTGGCAAGCGGTGCATGGCACGCCCGTTGTACACCGCAACCGAATCCAACCGCCACGACTTCCAATTGCAAGGTACCTTTGAAATAGAAATAGATAGGATGAAATAGGAATAGTAGGAGCAAAAGCAAAAGGTCGTATGCGGAGACATTACCGGTGAACAAGGTCGACGCTATCCTCACTGAACTGCGTACTTCTTCCCACAAAATGGTTGGCCACACATGGACGTGGCTAATGGAGCTGAGCCAGGAGGAGTGGATCCTCGCATTAGTAGGAGGAACTTCGCTGGGCCTGTTCTTTCTGGCCTTTGGCTGCGGGTACAAACGATGAACTGCGTCGGCGAATTCGTGAACCAACATCTCACGTTACATACCGGAGCGAAACCAGCCGTCTTGATTCCAGGTGAACCGCTGATGTTTCAGTCAGCTTTTATTGTGCCACGGGCTGGCTGGGCCCAGGCGGCATCTCATAACCGAGTTCGACCGCGGAGCCAAAATCCTTCTCCGCCTCTTCGGTTTGCCCCAATTCCTGTCGCACGAGGCCCCGGTGGTAGAGAATCTCTCCTTGCATTTTATCGTAGGCGCGCATCGGCCCCCTAATTGGAATTTCGTGCTTCGTGATTTTTTCCAAGATCGCCTTCCTCTCGTCGCCCAGATAGCGGAGCCCTTTTGTGATGTCCGAGAGAGCCTGGTCATACTGACCAAGTCGATAATGCAGGAAGCCGCGCGTATCGAGAAAGGCAGCTGGCTCAACATTCGGCCGTCCCTGGCGTTGAGCTTCTTCCCTATACAACTTCAGCGCTTGATTAATTTCTGCCTGCGCGGCGCCAAGCTTGACGTTCGCCAATCCACAGAGGTACGCATGATGGTTCAGCAGAGATAGTTCACCTGCGGGCGAGAACTTCATTGCCTGCTCAACATCCTCCAAGGCAAGCACATAATTGCCCATCTGCTCGTGCACTGCAGAGCGTTTCACATAGACGAAAGCAAATTCCGGCGCAAGCTCCTCGATCACTCGCGTGTAATCCCGCAAGCTAGCTTGCCAATTCTCCTTTTCAGCAAAGATCTGTCCCCGCAAATAGACCAACGCTGAATCATTCGGCAACCACAGCAGAGCCTGCTCCACCTTTGCCAGAGCTCCCGCAACATCTTCATTCACCAAAAGTCCGCTCGCAGCATCGGCGTGGCGATTGGCAACAAACCGACACACCGCATGCCTCGCCTCGCGGTGGTAAACCGCACACAATGCAATAAGGGTCAACAAAATCAGTGACCAGCGGCCCCATAGCAGGGAACCCACAGGTTGTTCAGCGTCGGCCCCAGCAGGCACCGACTGCGGAGTCTTGGTTGGTGATTGGTCGAGTGGTTCGTCATCCGTTGAGGGATCAGACATGGCCAGTTATGACAATAAATGAGGTCTTGCTCGAAAAATCACCCTTTAACAGGCCAAAGCATGGAGTTTATGGCAAACATCTCGCTAAGCCCTTTTCGTTTCTCTCGCGGCCGAATTGTGATTCAGGACAGCCACAAACCACTTCGACAAAAACGAACCAATTTTCAGTATATAGGATTGGCTACTTGCTGAATAACAGGCGGGTAGGCATATTAGGGCAAACGGGCTGGCTCAAGCCTCCGAGCTGAGCTACCACCAAAATGAAACCTCGACCGTTTTACCCGACAAGTTGACCACGAGCCCTCTGATTCTCTACGATCCTTGTTGGGTCGGACCGATAGCCCCTTGTTTGGGCAGCCGACCAGGCACTCCCTTGCCGAAACCAAGGAGTTCTTTATTGCTGTACGGAGAAACAAATGCCCCTGTTCGAAGTAGAAACCGAGAACCACATCCTCATTACTTGGGCGGAAGACGATGACGTTGCAACCTCCGCCGTCACCGCAGCCTACCCCCAAGAAACCATTATTCGACAAACAAAGCGACCACGTGACACGTGGGTTATCTCGAAATGGGCGCTTGGAATTTCTGGCAGCATGGAGCCATGCCACACTGCCCGAGATTGTCTGGCAAAAGCAGAAGGCGACAAGGTCCACGCTATTCGACTTTACATGCAACAAACCGGAGCAGACCTGGAACAATCCCGCAAGGTAGTCGAGTCAAACATGGTGATGGGCTGGTAGCAAATCCGGCAGCCTGACTGCCGAAGAAATGCACCCTGCGTCCGCACAGAAAATGGTTTGCCAACCAGCATCAGTACGTCCGCGTAGCAGACCCGCTGGCCGGCATCTCGGGAGTGTAGCCTGGAACAAGGGTTGACGGCGCTGCCGCTCCTTCAGCCTGGGATCCACCAACTCGGCCAGCAGGCGCCGAACGCCTCGCCAACTCTACTTCCTGCGAAGAATAGGTCGATGTTCCACCAGGACGATACTGACTGATAGGCTTTGTTGTTTTTGCCGCAGCAACCGAACTCACCTGTGGAATTGCTTCCGTAGTCTGATCCGTTCCCGCAAAGGGTGCTGTCGCTATATTTCCTGCCTGGACAGGCACACTTTGACCCACAACGGCTGCCGGAGGTCCGCTTGGGACCGCAGCAGGACTCATTGCAGGCGGCGAGGCAGCATAACGGTTGCCAACACTGTTGGCGGGATACGCCCCACTTGCAGGCCCCTCACTTGAGGGTCCTGCGGTCACTTGGCCAGACGCCGCGGGTCGAGCGGCGGGAACCGTTACCAGCGGGGAACCAGTCGCATCAACATTGGCTTGTGAGACCTGCTGCAGCGCGGATGTTTTTGGTGCGACTCCACTGGCAGGCGAAACCGCGTATCGATCCGCAACACCTACAGCCGGGCCGCCGCTGGTGGCATACCGATCCTTTTGCGCGGCACCCGAATAACGGGTCGGTCCACTGGATGCAACTGCGACCCGGGGACTCCTCGAAGTCTCGTACATAGCCGGATCATAGGGCCCAACTGACCTGGGCGTTGCATTCTTGGGAGCCGCGACTGACGCCACTGAACTGGCCGACAGCGGAGCAGCCGAGGAGGCTAGCGGAGGCGGTGTGCCAGGTGGGGTATAGCTGGCAATCGGCGCCTGGGAAACCGTGTCGGCAGAACCTGGCGGAACCAACGTCGACCGGCCACCCTGAACCGCACTGGCCGTAACAACCGCTGCCGGAGGCGCCTGAGCTGGCCCGACGCGGGCAGCGATGGTTTGGGGAGTTGCTTGCGTCGAAGGCAAGCCAGTTTTTTCCACAGCACTGGGAACTACAACGCTGGGAACTACGGGGCTGGATGCCAACTTGCTGGAATCCGCCCCCACAACGGCAGCAGGTTCCGCGCCGGGAACTGGCGTGCTTGCCGTCTCCACAGCAGCACGGGCAACCAGCGACGTATCGGTAGGCGGTGCACCACTATCTCTCCACCAAGCCCAACGAGGCCCCGACTGGCACCCCAAAAGTCCGACCATTGTCATCGCGTACAAAACAGTTAATGAGTGGCGTCGTGACATAGCTTTCTTCGTCTCCCGCGTGTCGGTCAATGTAATCATCGTCACTGGCCCAGCTGACTGAATGAAATCGGCTTGCGGCAGCGCCAATCCAAAATCGTTGGTCCCATCCAAATGGAAACGGGACACGACGATTGGAGTTCTGATTCTCCCAACTTCCTAAAAATACGGTTAAAAAGTCAATCGATATCGGTGCGAGACCAAGCGGCAGTCGCGTCCAACTGACAACCACCCCACTTTCGAACCACCACCGAAACTGAAAAGCGGTGGGATTGTAGTGACCTCCTACCTGGGGTCAATATCAATTGACGCCGCTGGTGCAAGGCAATTCCCAGCCAACCCCGCAAACCCGCTAGCACTCCCCCGAGCCGACAACTTCATCCAGCAGGCCCCATCAAAACGAACCCGGCTGACTTCCCTGCAAACAAAGGGCCACCAGGCGCACTTTCGGCACCAGTGCCGGGCAATACCACCATCGCAAGTCTTGTTTTATCGGAAGCTAGCTGATCTCTACTGCCTCACAACCCATTGAGCAGACACAGCTTTCACCGTGGCGAAATTCCTTCGGCAACTACGGTACTCAGGCAATCGCGGCTGCAGCAAGATCACCGCCTCAGCGTACCGGCAACGGTGTTTCCAGATTTATCCGTGACAGCGGGCTGGGCTTGAGAGCGTGCCAGAGGTCGACTTGGAAAACAAAACGGTCTTAAAGTCCTGGGCACACCTATCGTGACCGACACGGCTAGCGACCATTCTCACCCCACGTGGCACCCCACTTGTTATACCTCACGGGACGCTGTTTCGATAACTGAATTGCCGCCAGGCTAGGCTGTACCAACCGGAACGTCCCACGGTTAGCTTGGGCAATGACACCAAGCTTCCTGGCCTGCTCTGGCCCTTTGACGTTCATCCCAAAGGTATGTACCGCAAAAGTCCAGCTGTTTGGATCGGTCATAAAACTCATCGTGCGCTGGCTGTTAATTGCGCCGTCAGAAAGCATGAAAACCACATCTGGGCGAAGTTCAATCGCCAACTCTATGGCCTCAACTAAATCGCCACCTGAACAAAGTTCCACGCTTGCCAACCAGACTTTTAAACGTTTGACATTCTCTCGAGTGGCAGGCACCAAGTGGTCCGCCGAATCGGGATAGAACAAGGGATAAGCACGGTCACTGTAGAAAATGACAAAAAACTCCTGCTCGGGCCTCATTAACTCCACACTGGAAACAAGTTGCAGAAAGGCAGTCTCAATTCTCCCCTCTTGCATGCTGCCAGAATTGTCAACGACAAAAACAAACCGTTCCCCTTTAGCCACGGTACCAAAAAACCTCGTACCGCCGTGTCGTTCACCACCTCCCGGCTCACCATTTCCAGTAACTGCCATCAGCGAGCCAATGTCACCGGCAAGAGGATCAACCATTTCCAACTCTAGACCAATGTTGCCGCCAGCCGTTTCAGCCAGGTCTGAAAACCCGCCAGGGTCCAGATTGCTCATCTCCAACAGATTGCTCTCCGAGACCATCTCCTCAAGGTCAGCCTCTTCGAGTTCCGACTGGTCGAACTCAATTTCCACTGGCTCTTCAACAAGTGCCTCACCCGCATTGATCGAACTGGCCAGAATTGGAACCGTTTCTTTTTGCAAGGAGACCATCGTTAGCAAACCGAACAAGACCAGCACAACCACATGAAAGACGATACTGAGCAACCAGGCGGGCGCTGAACGCAGCCCTTTTGGTAACCGGCGACTTTTACGCTGCTGTTTGGCGTGCGGCTTTGCCCTGGGGCCTTGTAGACCCGACCTTGGCTTTGGCCTCTGTTGGCGAGTCGACTCAAGCCCACCCGCCCGTCGCTCCATGCGATCCGGTTGCTTTTGTCCGGTCGGTGCCACTGGATGGGGCTTGTCTTTTTGCTTCGACGATTCCGAGGGAACCAAGTCAGGGGACTCGGTTGACATTGGTTTTTTTGCAACAACGTTTCCAGCCCAGGCCAACAGTTCGTCGGTCAAACCAAATTCCGAGTCAGGGACAACCCGTTTCCAGGAAGATGGCGAAGCATCACCGACATCGACAGCTGGCATCCCTTTCACCAGGCGGTCGGCTGCCTCATCCTGGCGACTCGCCTCGAGCCGGGCAAGTTCCGCTTTGACCCGGTGCGACTCGATTTCAAGTTGAATCAGACGCAACCGAGCATTGCGGATCGCAACTTCGC
>JAKVCB010000065.1 GCA_022448345.1 Pirellulales bacterium | reverse complement strand
TGCCAGAGTTCTCCCTGGCCGAACTCTCCTGGGCCTTCTCCTGGCTTGCCTTGGATGGCAGCCTTTAGGGCCAATACTGTTTGGCCAGCCAGACTTGCCGTCAGATAACGATTCTACCGATTCGACGGCATGGCCGACTTGAGACCAGCGGGACAGACTCGTGCGTAGCATAAGGGGCCGGCAAAGGCCAGACTCCACCAACCGACGCCTCCCGGAGAACAAGTTTCTGTGGCACAACCCTACAGCCCACGAGGGGTTAGGTCCTACGGCTTGTATGGTTGACAGGCTCTACGATTTCCCAGCAACCCCATTGCGTTTTATGGAGTCATTGTCTGAGTGACCTACATTTGAAACAGAACGGGGACCGCTCAGTAGACTCAACGGTCAGACTGGATGAAGACCGTTACCAGATGATGATGAGGCCAAATTACATGGCACATCGTCAAAAGGCCCCCACAACTCCCCACGGCGCTTATGAGAGTGTCAGCAACTGTTACACGATCACGGTTTCGCCATCCAACAGCCTGCTGACCACCAACTGCAATACACCACAACAATGAGATGCACTGATGGGGTTCCTCAAAAAGTTCTTTCGTAACGTTTTTCATGACGATACTCCAAGCCCTTCTTCCAGCAGCTTCGACAGGCTCAGCGAGGATGAGTTAGAAACGCACTTGAGTATTTCCCGCTACGGCAACTTTGAATTGAGCGGCGCCGTACGTCCCTCTTATGATCTGGACATCGTTCCCCGTGCAGGTTTCCGACACGACAGCTATCGAGACGAAGAAAGTAACACCATCGTACCAGTACTCATGGGTGCTGTGACTCGCCAGCGTGTGATGGAAATATTTATTGAGCTGATTGAACCTCTTGGTAATGTCGTCGATGTTGTGCTTGAGACGAGCCACGGACGCGGCCCTGGTCACGTCGACCTTTACCGAGAGCATCTGGACATGCCCATCTTGCAGAGCATCTTGTGGGACTTCGAAGATCTCCTGGTGAATGACGGGTGTGCCGGTATTGCTGTGCTAAATCCCGCCATTCCACAAGAAGTCCAGCTTGACGAACACAAACTGTTGATTGCTTATGGACAAGACCTGACCCCCTACGAAAACGTTATGGTCGACTGCAACGTGTCTTGCCACGAGGAAATAAAATTCATCACCGAGGCAGAGCATGTTCACTCAACAACCGATCAATACATTGAGCAATTTCAAGAGTTGAAATTTCGGCTTGGCATGGATGGCTATCGGTAGCACACGTCTGTACGGCGCGCAAACAGTCGACCAGTTACCGCACATTTGCGTTTGCCCCTTGGTCTAAGGAAGGGCCGTTTTCAACAACGGAATCTCGCATGCCCCAGCTTCGGGGTGGCGTGCCAGCAATTCTCTCAAAGAGAACTCTTGATAATGCTGATCGGCGGCTGGCTGAAGATCGGCCGTAGCATTGGCAACCCACAGCCGCAATGATGCTGGCTCAAACAAAACGTTGTGTAGATTCGAATTCATGGAAACCGGGCGATCCATGAGTCGCCGTGCTGATTCCGCGGTGAAATCGCCATGTCCCTGCTCAACTCGACGAACGAGTTGGCGATAACGGTCTCCGGATGAAAGAAGTACGCAATCTTTAACCGGCGTCGGCAAAAGGTCGTTGGTACCCCCCGGTTGAATCAGCTCAAAACGGTTCCAGGAGGCCTCCATGCCAACTGCCTGGTTGGTCTTGCCGTCGGCAATCACAAAAAAGTACTGGCAAGTCCGCGGCCGATCACGAAATAAGGTCACCGCTTTCGGAAGATCTTCAGCCGACTCCAGGACCTGGCGCACAAGAACTGCCATCGGTACTCCATCCCAGTGCCCATATCCACCACCCCCCATCTCCCCAATGGAAACGTGGCGCGCATTCATCCCTGTCACTGAACCAATGAAACCAGCGAAGCCGACGTTCACAAAAGGAATCCCTCCTGCTGGTTCCGCAACGATCAACACGGCATGCTCCTGCAACCGCCAATCGATGGCATAATCGAGTACGCGACCATGATAGAGCGTGCCATCCTTGGTGGCAGAATTCATCACAGAAAAACCGCTGCAGTGCATCAGTTCCGGCAAAAAATTTCCGATGCGTATGTCGTCTACATCGAGTTCAGCCCCAGCCGCCAACCCGGCCAATTCCTCATAATAGGATGGTGGAATGTGTTTCCGTTGAAACTCACAAATTCCCCGGATCACACTCCGTGGATTGACCTTGAATACACCTAACTCGACAAGGGTTGGACTGTTCAGCTCGTCCATCAAGAAACCCATGTTCTCATGGACATGCTCCTTCAGCAGGGCTCCATGTTGATACCCCATTTCGTAGGGGGTTCCGCGCACATGGAGTACCATGGACTGGTCCACTTTTTCTAACCAACCCTTCCCGCACCGGGCAATGGTCTCGGCGGAGACAGGTTGATATTCCGCAAAAACCAAAGTGGCAAATACCAGCGATGTGCAGGCCATTTCTAACAACCTGTCTGGCATCATCCTGGGTCGAAGCACGGCTTATTCTCCTCCTTTTTTCTGGCGTCAATTGGCGCCGCACATTATAATCTTTCTGGGCAATTATACCGATTGGAATGTTAGAGAACTCGTTATTGTGGAGCCAAAAAAACAACGATTCCCTTTCTGTTGGGCTCTGTTGTTCATCTTGAACTGGAGTGCTTGCGTACCCGTTCTGGCAATCAATCCTGCCTCCTGGACGGCCTCTCTCTCCACCAGTGGAAACGACGCCTTCTGGACTTCTCCCACAAACGTCGATCCTGATTTTGACAGCTACGACTGGTCGTACACAATCACCCGGGCCGACGTGGGTTGGCGGTGGGGATTGCTCAGCAATACATACAATGCGCTAGGTGACCTGGGCAACGATTTTACGGGTAGCGGATCGACTTCCGGGCTGCCAGCGGTGATCCTTGATGAAACGTTTGCGTTGGAAGGTAGCGGAGCTACGGTCCAGCTGGAAATCAATTCACAAGGATATGGTCGGGCTTCAATTGCCGACGTCAGTCTTGGGACCATTTCTGTTGACGCCGGTTTCTTCGGCACGATTACTGCCAATATTGAAAGTATTGATTTTACCGCCGAAGCAACCGTGGTCGGAATCCCTGCTCCCTCGACTGATTTTCAATGGGCTGCAACATCGACCGGTCGTTGGCACAACCCGAATAGCTGGTCACCTGCAGGTGTTCCCAACGGTAATGACAATACGGTAGTGTTCACCGGTACCGGCCCCTCGGTGACCAACGTGCTGATCGATTCACCGGCAACTGTACGGGAACTCGTCTTCGATGGGCCAAGTTCCTACCAGCTTAACGGAAACAACACGCTCACCCTTGATGCCGATATCGGCACCACCCGGCTCAGCGTTGCCGGTGGCAACCACAACTGGAGCGGCCCGGTCTCTGCCGATGCCACCACAAACGTCGACATTGTCTCCGGGGCCGAACTGGCACTTGAGGGACGATTCGACTTTGCAAATCAGACGGTTACCAAAACCGGTTTGGGACGTTTGTATCTGGACTCTGCCCTCACAGCCGGAATCGGTACGCTACAGCACAACGGCGGTTTGCTGGGTGGCGAAGGCACCGTCAATGGAAACCTAATTACCAATGCCGCAGCGATTGCACCCGGTCACAACATCGGGCAATTAACCGTCGGCGGTGATTTCACCATGGACGCGGGCAGTGTACTGGAAATCGAGATCGGAGGTGCCGATACCCATCAGTTTGATACACTCCAAGTGGCCAACAATGCTTATCTCAATGGCACTTTGGCGGTCACACTCTCCGATGATTATTCTCCTGAATTTGGTGAACGGTTTCCCATTGTACAAGCCACAGGCCTTTCCAATCGGGGTATGGTCCTGGGGGGCCCTGACGCCGAAAAGTTCAAGCTGATCTTTAGCTTGGGACAATTGCTCCTTGAGTCAACGGTAGTTGACCTGTCTGGCGATTACAACAACGACGGACGGGTCGATGCAGCCGACTACACTTCCTGGCGTGACCATCTTGGGACAACAACGCTACCGAATCGAGACCCCAACGCGGTAGGCCCCGTTGGCCAATTTGACTACCTGGTGTGGAAGGCCAATTTTGGCACCATCAGCACCAGCAGTGCCGCTGTCGTACCAGAACCGGGCAGTCTGCTTCTGACCCTTCTGGTCACACTGGTCGGGATCACGATGTGGACCCGACCTACCTGGTCCAGCATGTCGCTTTGATGGAAAACGACATTTGGCTACTCGCTGTTGCTAAACGACACTCATGTCGACGAAGTGCCGGTCAATCTGGCGGCGGGACTCCGGGGCCGAATGCAGTGGGCTTGTAATAACATCTCTTCGAATAGGGCTGCATTGGTCCGGCGATGGAGAAAACCGCAGAAAACTCGGTTTTGAAAAAATCTCTGCCTGGATACCAAAGATTCTACCAGGCAAAAATTCCGTCGCCCACTTGCCAGTGCTTGATTTAAGAAGCGCGGCGAACTTCGCTTTGCGGCGGACCGGAAACTGCAGTGCCCGCTTTCAATGTCTCCAGGACAGTTGCCCCAAAAGTGAAACCTCCACCAAACGCACAAAGCCCAACCCGTACACCATCTGCAAGTTTAGGCAGTACTTCCGCCAGGCAAAGGGGAATGCTGGTGGAAGACGTATTCCCCCGGTGGCGAATGTTGCTGTAGACGTTAATACCTATGCGTCGGCGGATGGCCTCGGTGATCCGATCATTTGCCTGATGGGGCACAATCAAGTCTAAATCACCCACACTCATACCGTGGTGGTGACAAACCCGATTGAGACTTGAGAGCATTGCCCGAACCGCCTCGGTGAATACTTTCCGGCCCTTCATCGTGATATAACCATCGCCCAAAAATGGTACCCGAAGACTCTCGGACACATCGCTTTTTGCACTCAAATCGGGCTGATAAAGCCGCGCAATCGCTTGATCAGCGTGCGATTCACCCACCAGCAACGTAGCTGAAGAAGCGTCTCCAAACAAAAATACCGTATCTTGATCGCTCGTATCCAACAGAGGCGAGAGAGCCTCCGCGGTAACAACCAATACGCGAGCTTCCGGGCGACTTTGCAGGTAATCATGTCCAGCTTGCAATGCGTAAAGGTAGCCGGAACAAGCCGCATTGATATCATAAGACTGGACGAGTGACTCCTCGTTACCATCGGTCATACCGCTCAAGATCTGGCAAGCCATCGATGGAGTCACCGTGTTTGGCGTGGTTGTGGTACATATCAGCAAATTGATATCTGTCACGGCCAGCGCATGTTGATCCAAGAGGCCTTGGCAGGCGTTTACCGCCATGCTGACCGCATCTTCACCTTCGGCAACCCATTGGCGGCTGGAAATGCCCGTACGATTGATGACCTGATCGTTGGTCATTCCATTTTCACTGACCAGTTTTGCGTTGCTCACAGCCCGACTGCCACTGACCGTATTGACGCCGACCAGCCCAACATCATACGTTTTCGCTGGATTGCTGGGACTGGTAACTTTCAGGCTCGAGGCCTGACGAGGAACCAGGGCGGGGATACCTGGGTCTTTATGGATAACGCGTCTTATGGACCCTGTCGAATCTCCTGCTTCCAGTTTGAAGAGTGGCTGACCAACGAGAATCGTATCACCTTGCTGAGCAAGGATTGTTTCGACGGTACCAGCAACTGCTGCAGTAAGGTCAAACACACTCTTGGTTGCCTCGAGCGAAGCAACTACGTCACCTCGCTCAATGGTGTCACCCACCGCGACATGCAATTCGGTAACCACTACTGTTTCGTCGGCGGGTCCCGAACCAACCGCCTCAATGTAGGCAACTCCCTCCTCGACAGCTTTTTGTTGGGTCCAGGAAAGATCCAAATCCAGCAAATCGGCGGCAGCGGCAAGGACCTTTTCGTAGGACGGTAACACTTCCATTTGACTGGGAAAATTGCATGGCACGAACGTATCAGAGCGCGTTACCCGCCGCATAACAACCGGCACCCGCGTGTTCTCTGAGACGGTGGCCAAAATCTCTGCTCCCAGACCACATGTAAGGTTATCTTCATGGACCACCACCAGGTGAGCCGTTTTCTCAACCGAGGCAATGACTGCTTCTTTGTCCCACGGTGAAAGCGAGCGAAGATCCAGAATCTCGGTATCAATACCAACCGTGTCGAGCGCCTCGGCAACCTTTTCACAAATCCGCACGGTGTTACCCCAGGCAACCAGGGTAATATTCCGGCCACGACGCACGATCCTTGCCGGTCCAATCGGCACAAATTGTCGATCAACATCATCGCTGGTGGTATTCTCAGGATCGTTCAGGATACTTTTAGGGTATAGAAAGAGTGTAGGTCGTTTCGATTGAAATGCTGCGTTAAGCATCCCTGCAGCATCTTGTGCCGTCGATGGCATGAAGACGTCGATCCCTGGCGTATGAACCGCAGTCGACTCGAAGGTCTCCGAGTGGAATGGTCCCAATCCTGGGCGATAGGCACCACAAGCCGCCATGACAATCACAGGGCACTCCGATTGGCCGGCAGTTCGCCAACGCATATTGCCGAGTTCACAGAAGATCTGGTTAAACGCAAGTGGAAAGAAATCAGCAAACTGTAAAAAGGCAACGGGGCGTCCTCCCAACAGAGCGCGACCCACCGATTTTCCGACAATCGTTGCTTCCGCCAACGGAGCATTCTTCACACGTTCACCAAACTCAGTACTCAACCCTCTGGTGACACCAAACACATCGCCCTTGGGATCTTCAATATCCTGGCCAAACAAAGTCACCCGCGGGTCACTCTCCAGATGGTTCTTGAGTACTTCTCGGATTGCATCCCGCATCGTCAATTGTGGACCTTCCCCACAACCGGGATGTTCACTGGATGGATCTGTCAGCAAATCAGGAAGTTCCCGTTTTGCAGTGTGGGTTGTCTCGGGATCGGAAACTTGCACCGCTGCAGCTTCTGCCGCTGCCACGTCCCGCTCTGCTTGCTCACGAACCTGCTGCAATTCTGAAATAGCCCAGCCACTGCCAATCAGGTGCCGTTCGAGATGTTCAATCGGGTCGCCCAATCTCGTGGCAGCCTCAATATCAGCCGCGTTCCGGTAGCTCGTCTGGTCATCGGCATTGGTGTGACTTGTAAGCCGTTCCACGTTGAAAACGACCACCGCCGGTTCGCGTTCCTGGCGAATAGATGCCACAATCGCTGCCAATTCGAGTGTGTCGTTGAGAACGTCGCGCCCATTAATATGGTGAATTGGGATGCCAAACAAATGGGCTGGCATTCCATTCGGCAGTGAATAAAACGTTTTCTTGCGCGTGTCAGTCGAAATTGCCCACTGGTTGTCTTCTACAAAGAAAAGCACGGGGAGTTTTTCACGGGCTGCCTCGGCACACGCCTCCAGGAATTCACCCTGCTGGGTTGTACCGTCGCCAACCGAACAAAAGGATATTGGTCCCCCAGCCTGATCCTTGATTTCAGCTGCAACCCCAACGGCATGGAGTGCATTATTCCCCACGGGCCCTGCAAGGCTCAGTATGTGCAGGTCGTCATCAAATACAAAGGCATTCAGTTGTCGGCCACGAGAAACCGAATTGGCCGTGTAGTAGAGCGCGTCAAAAAAAACTTTTGGCTTTACTCCTCGGGCTAACATCAACGCCTTGTCACGGTAGTGACAGTGCAACCAGTCGTCGGGGGTGAGCATTCCCGCCATGATTGCCGCACCCTCGTGCCCAGCCCCCGATACGTGGAACGACGCTTCGCCACGGCGCACAAGTTCCCCTTCCAAGCGGTCGATTTCCCGCGCGGTAACCATCACCCGGTAAAGATCCAAAAAGTCCATGCGAAATGACTCGAAGTTGACGAGGGTAGGGAACCCGTGCTGGTAAACGGCACGAGCCACCCGGATAAATCAGGGGCAGGGAGTGTATGGAATATTGACCAGTCTCGAAGCGCCAATCTTGTGCTGTGCGAAGAATTTACGTCAAAAGTTCTCCCAAAGGGTACTAGCACTGAATGCATTCTCAGTACCACCGAAGGTCCCGGGGAGGGTCTCAGAGGGCCAAAAATGTGGTAAATGCACGGTGGTGACGGCCTCCCTGCCCAGGGCTTCCAGGACCGCTCAGTGCCCACCGCCGGAGCTGGCACGATCACCAATGCAAAAACTCACCCTGCTCTCTAATGCGACCCAAACAACCCAGCATACCCCAAACAACAAAGTCGTACGCCGACTAGAGTGGCTTTGCAATCTAGAAGTTCATCAAATGCCGGTTACCCTGTTCTGACAAGAATTGAATACTTCTGAGCAACCAACGGCGTTGCACTCTAGTGGCATGCGGATGGAAAATTGGCACTCTTCTGCAGAGTATGGGGCGGTGTGAAAACATGTTGGACCGCTCGCATACGGGTGCCAAGGCATCGCAGTAGCTCTTTCCAGTCGATGTTGAAACGGCCTTTTCGGTTCCCTAAGGGATAATAAACGCGGTGCCGACTGCCGCACCTGCCTGCGAAAACGCGGCGCGGGTACTCACAGGAACCGCCGGAATAAGATAAGGAGCGCAATTGCCAGGCCGGTAATACCCTAACGCGTACTGGCACTCGCAAGGTGGCGTATAACCGATGCAATAAGGCAACACTGGCAAACGGGTAAAGAAATGGGCACCCGATACAAGCGGCTGCAAACAGGGCCCCCAGCTGTGCCCATACCGTTCCAAAGCGACTTCTTCAAAATAAAGCGGCTTGTGGTACAGCTTGGAAGCCGTCCAACGATACGTCACTTGGGGCCAACAGCGCGGCTGTACCTTCTGGCCATCATCGATAGAACATTCGAAAGGAAAATCTTCGCCCTCGGTTCCCAGGATCGAAATATTAAGGTCTACATCGGCCAAGGTGCTGGCTTTGAAGTTTTTGAGTTCCTCGGCACAAAGCTCCTGGTTGGCCTGCAGCTCTTCTGAGCGCGATAATGAACCAAAATCACTTCGAGAGGTCTGCAGCGACGAATCGGGCCCTTCGGACTTGGGTACGTCAAAGGGCAGCAGCGGCCCCGATTCATCTGGCGGTGGTATTGGCAGATCGGGATTCTCTGATGACGACTGCTTGGAGGCATCGCCCACATCAAACGAATCCTCAAGCTGTTTTAGTACATCCACATCGTCAAGTTGATCGAGATTTTTCAATTCGGCTGTATCGAACTCAGGTAGACTTAAATCCTGGGCAACCAAGCCACTGGTCATTAAATCGCCGATATCAAGATCTTGCAGATCTTCTGGTTGGGTCGCCTCAGGCCCTTGTTCGACAGGCGATTCGGAGAGATTTTCCAAGCGGAAGCCCTCTTTTTGCGGCTGGCGGTGGACCAAAATAGTTTTAAGTCGCACTTGGCCAGCCCCCCGATCCATGCTGCCGGATTGCCTTGGTTCCTCAAACCGTACCGCGAAGGGTTGCACCAAAGATGGTTTTGCGAGAGGTGCTATGTCACTTTCCACCGGCCGAATGGCTGCGGGCCTCAACCTCACGCGTTGTGGTTGATCCGCCTGAGAAGTGAAAAGCTCTACAGCAGGATCTGTGAGCTTTTCACGTGGCCACCCAAGTTCCTCCGAAGCGATCACCTGGCCACTGAAGGCCAAAATAAAGCCACACAACGTCACTAGTAGCGTCAAAAGATCCGGAGAAGCCGCCCGAGTGCTATTCACCCGTTGAATGTTCCACGGTGTAATTTGGTGATTCCTGCGTAATGACGATGTCATGGGGATGACTCTCCCGGACACTGGCTGGTGATACCTGGATAAACTGCGAATCCGTTCGCAATTGGTCAATCGTTCGGGTGCCGCAATACCCCATCCCAGCTCGCAATCCTCCAACAAGCTGGTACAAAAATGCGCTGAGCGACCCCTTGTACGGCACACGACCTTCCACACCCTCTGGAACAAATTTTCCACCGGCTGTTTTTCCTGTCCCTGTTTCATGGCCACCCTGGCGATAACGTTCGCTCGAGCCGTGCACCATAGCACCCAGCGAACCCATTCCGCGATACACTTTATAAGTCCGACCCTGGAATAGGACCCGGTCACCCGGACTCTCATCAAGCCCGGCAAACAGGCCTCCAATCATGACTCCATGCGCACCTGCTGCGAGGGCCTTGGTAATATCGCCCGAATACCGGATGCCACCGTCGGCAATGATTTTTACTTGTGTGCCTTCAACCGCCTGCGCGACTTCATGAATGGCTGTTACTTGTGGTACACCAATGCCTGAAATCACCCGTGTCGTACAGATCGATCCGGGACCAATGCCGACCTTGACCGTGTCAGCCCCCGCAGCAACCAAGTCGCTGGCACCCTCCCGGGTCGCTACGTTCCCGGCCACGACATCAATATCCCACTGTTGTTTAATTCTCTTGACGGTCTCGATCACGTTGACCGAATGGCCGTGGGCACTGTCAACGACCAGGAAATCAACATCTTTTTCAATCAGGCTCTCAGCCCGCTCGTAATCCAACACCCCCACGGCAGCACCAACCCGCAAACGACCTTGCCGATCCTTTGCAGCCAGCGGAAACCGCCGCATCATGTCTATATCCTTAATCGTAATCAGGCCCGTCAGTCTGTAATCTTCGTCAACCAGCAATAGCTTCTCGACCTTTTTTGCCATCAAAATCTTTTCGGCTTCTGCAAGCGTTACAGCACCTGTAGCTGTGACCAGATTATCCTTGGTCATGACTTCGGCAATCGGGATGTTCGTGCGCTCTAAAAAGCGAAGATCGCGTCGGGTAAGAATACCTACCAGCCGGCTATTTTCTGTGATTGGTAGCCCTGAAACTTTGTGCTGCTCCATCGTTTCGCGCGCAGTAGCAACGCTAGCAGTGGGTGGGAGCGTCAGCGGATCCACAATGATGCCATTGGCACTTCGCTTGACCTTGTCTACTTCCTCGGTTTGCGACTCAATCGACAAATTCTTGTGAATCACACCCAAGCCACCTTCCTGGGCCAGTGCAATTGCCATCCGCCCTTCGGTCACCGTATCCATCGGGGAACTTAAGACCGGAAGATTCACAGGGATTCGCTTCGTGAGGAAAGTCCGCACATCAACATCTGCAGGAATCACGTCGCTATGCTGGGGACGAATAAGTACGTCGTCGTAGGTTAAGCCAGTGGTGGAAAACTTGTCGGACATAAAACAATCCCCAGCTACAGAAGAATCCGCTTGTAAGACGAGGCCAACGTGCCTCGCCCTCCAAGACCGCTTTGGGCAACCAGAACCTTGTGACAGCACTATTGGATCTTGGTGAGTCGAATCCCTGAGTGTGATCCAGTTCTAAAGGTCTCGCAAGGGGCAAACCCAAAGTCCCCCAAAATGGCCCGCAGTTCCTTAGCCGCTTGCCAATTGATCGACCCACACCGATTGGAACACCAGAAATAAAAAAAGGCCCCTGGAAAACCAGGGGCCTTTTGTACATTTCAAACGTTCAACCAGGGGTTGAACCATGCTAACTATTTTACTACTTGCTGCGACGGAAAAATCCGAGGCCAACCAGCGCCATGCTCATCAGGGCCAAAGTGGCTGGCTCAGGAATCACAGCCTCGCCTACCGTACCACTGACGGGGATGGCCACGCCTTGGCCATCGTCAAATTCAATGCTGTAAGTAACCGATCCACCATCAGCAACTACAATCTGAGCGAAATCAACCGAAGCAACTCCACCACTTGACCAAGCAAAAGCACCATCCAAGCTATCAGCACTTTCACCCGATCGTGCAACGACAACATCACCCGAGCCCCAATTAAACTGGGAATCTTGGTCGACCGAAGCACCGACGAAGCTAAAAAACCCATTGGCATCCTGGAAGATCGAAGCGTTACCAGCCGGGTTGATATGGTTCATGGCACCACTGAACGTAGCATCAATCCCTTGAATTCCGCCGACGTCTGTCGAAGCAGTCATCGTGAAAGTGGTGTAACCAGCCAAGCCCGTGGTTGCCGCACCAGTACTTGTAACAACTACGGCGGCGTTAGCCGAGGCAGCAATCACGAACATAACAGCGATAGCAAGTGTAAATCTTTTCATTGTTGTCTTTCCTTTTAATCAAATCTGAGTTCTAAAACTTATATGCCTTGATGGTTGAGCAACGTGCCAAACGCCGCTCCCTCATAAACACGTTAGGTTTGATGTCCACCGCAGCTCTTGAGTCAGAGCAAAGCCGTGGCAATTGTCACATTAGCCCTCCTACAACATCAAAACTTCGAACTCAACCAAGAAAATACAATAAGCCGTCTAAAGTCTTCTTACGTTACTAATAACTAGCTTGCCCGACGTCGACGGACAACAAATCCAGCCAAGGCGATGCCAATTAAGGCAATGCTGGCGGGCTCAGGGACTGCAGAGCCGCTACCGGCACCCGAAGCAGCCAGGCCGTAGTTTCCTGCGAAGACTCCCAAGTCAATAATGTTCGTAAGACTGTCACCGTTGAAGTCAGAACCAGTTGCGCCATTACCGTAGTCGGCTGCAAAGGTACCCAGGTCGATAATGTCGACCTTGTTGTCCAGGTTGTAGTCGCCATTGATACCAAAAGAACCACTGTACGTATCGTGGTTGACACCCGCCTCTGCGATTCGGCCGTTGCCACCATAGGCACCAGAAACAGAAACCACGGCAATCCCGCCATCAACTTCGATGGTCAAGGTGTCCTCGTCTCCCTGCAATGCACTGGAACCGAGGGCAGCAAAGACGTCCGTGTTATTGCCCTCGACGACAATGCCGTTGGTCACGCCACCGGTGAAAGGGTTGTTGCCAGGGTTGCCAACCGGAGCAACTCCATCGTCTTCCCAGTCACCAGTCTGAACCGCGCTAACGATGTTCGCACCAGAGACACTGAGACCAACCTCCATCGCCAACGAGTTGCCGGCACTGGCAGGAGCCGCCTTAACGACAAACAGCCGATTGCTGCCGTTGGTTCCACCATCGCTAATAGTGAATGCTGGCTGGGCTACCGCCACCGAACCGATAAAAACAACACCAACCGCTACTAACACCGTGCTCTTCCAGGACATTTGTTTCTCTCCACCCTCTACGAGAAAGGAATCAAGATGACCAGAGTTGCTCACCGAGTTCCGGAACTGAAGCAAACCGAACAAAAGCTCGGCTGACGCCACCGGAAGGCCCGATAAAGCATCCTCCTCTAAATTCGAAAGGTTAATGATCTGACACACCCACGCACCGAATAAGTGCTCTTTTGAAGTGCGCCGTCGCTACGACTCAAACTGTCTGCTAGCGAATCCGTCGCTGTCTTGTGTGTATCCATTCGACCAGAGTAACCGCATTATAATTCGAAATCACTGAATGCAATCCTCAAAACAGACAAAATTTCAAAAAAAAGTCAAATCGTCAGGGTTTCACCCTTTTTCCTCAGTTAACCTAACCGAGTAACCCCAACCCACGCATTATGTCGGCCGCTTTCACAGCTGTCAAGCAACTGCGTCACCTTTTTTTAAAAAAACGCAATTCATTGCCTAACAACGAGTTGCAAATCGATTCTGAGATAAAAAATTGCCAACCAAACAACGAAAACCAAATTCGAGGGCTCGGGAACGGCGACTCCGGCACCGTAGCCGGGAAATGTGTTGCCATAGTTCTGCTTCCAAACCTGGTAATCATCAAGGTCGATGACAAGGTTGCCGTTGCCGTCGGCCCCGTCATAGGGGTCCAGCACAGACTGCCCCAGTGTGTCCTGCCACATCGTATAGTCATTGGCCTCAACAATTCCATTAAGGTCATAATCTCCAGGATTGCCTGGCGGATCCACCGAGTTAGGTTCGATGAAATCATCTCGCAAAACGGTCGTTACTATTGAAACTTGCGTGACTTCACCAATGCTGTTGATGTCCGGTGGCAGGCTACTGAAAACCGACGCCTGCGTGATGGGATTCAATCCGACAAAACTGGGCGAAAGCCCGGCCGCAAACTGCCCACCCACTAGTGGAACCGCAATATCCCACTGGGGGTCTGATAAAAAGTCGCTTCCAGCCGCACCCCAAGGTTCGCCTAATACACCCGTCAAGGTGCCAAACACCGGGCCAATGCTTTGGCTCTCGGCCGGCTTTCCGGCGTAGTCCGGAGCTCCTCCTGAAAGCGTGCCGACACCATAAAAATAGGGTTGTTCCAAGGTGCCTGAGGGATCCACGATCGGAAACTGGAAAACCTGGATCTCTTCCGTACCACCAGAACCGGTATCCAAGAAATTAAAACCGGCAGTCTGACCCGCATTGACCTGTCCGGTCGGACCCAACACCTGTTGGGTGCTAACACCCGTAATTTTCACACTGACCGAGGCAATCCCAAAGTTCTCAACTTGATCGGCCTTGGCAACCAACGACCAGGTACCACCAGAACCCCTGTCGATCCGGTCGTTGTACTGGAGATTAAGGGAGAGATCGACCTGGCCTGCCCGGATGATTGATACCATCGGTCCAAGACACACCAACACGGCAAATAAGAGAATACCCTTACGAACCACCTGTTTCATCTCCCACTGCAATTGCCGTGGCGTACGGAATGATCGAGGGGACCCAACAAGACACCGCGCGACTGGACCATGGTCGCGTTGGCACGAAAAGAGACTTGGGAGGCGGTACCTCATGAAACTTCGTTGCCTCGCTAATTTTGGTTCTGTTCCGTTGACGCCAGCCCGGCAAGGTGTTGCTTCCAGCGACAACAGGGTGCGCCTAATTTCAGCTTACCTACACCGACTACTTTGGCAAGCAAATTATTCGGGCTGAAGCAACTACCGACAACCGGCTTGAAACTTGCCACTAACCGCCACATTCCTTTCAACCGCTATACACCTCACCAACAAGGACGGAAAACTGGGCCCTCCCAGCAGAAAAACTGAAAAAGGCTTCACGGGCCAGGGACAATTTTGCTGCCTGGAAATGGCTCGCTCAGAAACGATCTCCCTTTTTTGAGCCGACGAGACCATGTCTAATCCTCGCCACCGAGCGAAGAAAAAGAGCCCTACGTAATGGCCTTGACTGGTAGTCCGTGCGTATTGGCAACACGCCTATAGGACTTTGATGGGCCCGGGTGGAGAAAGGGATGCGGTCAACTTCTTGAACCAAGATAACCAGGGTGGGACTCTGGCCGAACCGGGAGACGGTCTGCAGACGGTTTCAAGTTAACCGCCGGACGGCGATTGGATCCCTGCCGCGAGTGCTGCTTTGTGCCGGTCACTCATGGATCGCACGCCATACTCCATCACGGGCACGGAACCAACAAGCAGTTTTCACGTCCAACCGTTCGACAACAAACCACACAGGTTTTTCTATGGACACCCTTGATAAATCGATATAGCCCGTTTCCCGTGACCGCAAGACGGTCTTTTTTATTGTCAAAGCGTCTGCTAACGACTGGTGCAAAATGGATGTGGCGGGCGATAATGAAGGCTTGGCCAACCGTCCATTTCCCCATTACCGCATCTATGGCTGAGCTTAAAACGTTCGTGTTCACCGACCTTGCTGACTCGGTCCGTTTGAAGGACGAGATGCCGGGGCAAAATGCCACGGAGCGCGACCAGGCGTTTATCGAAACCATCTTGTCGCCACATCGCGAACATATCGAACGCGAACTGGCGGCCTGCGACGGACGAATTGTATCTACCGCCGGTGACGGACACTTTATCGTATTTTCTGATACGGTTCTGGCCGCCCGCTGGGCAATCGCGGTTCAAGCGATCCACCGCGACACCCCGCTCATGACACCCCGACACCACCCCATCGATGTCCGCATTAGCATTCACGTCGGGATCCCCCAGATCGATCCTCATGACACAAACAACTTTATCGGCAAGCCGGTCGATTATGCGGCCCGCCTGAACGACTATGCCGCCGGACGACAAATCCTTGTGTCACGGAGCGTGGTGGCAATCCTCGAAGATGCCGACATGGCTGGGGTCAAGTTTCACCGTCATGGTCACCGCGACTTGAAAGGCATCGGAGATATTGATGTGTATGAGTTGATCTGCGGCGACGATGGGCCCCGCCGCACTCGCAACGATCCACCTGAACAACGGGCCCGACAGTGGTCGGTCATTCCTCCGACCATGGGATTGAGCGAGTTTTGTAGCAAAGCCCACCCCTCCGCCACGAAGCCCCATTTCACTTCCAAACCAAACAAGTTGGGCAATTACGAATTGGGCGAATTGCTGGGAAGTGGTGGCATGGGGGATGTCTACAAGGCCCGACATACCCAGTTTGGGCGCACACGAGCAGTGAAGGTCATCAAGCAGCATTTCGTCGACACCGGACACGAAGAAATTATCCGTCGGTTCTATCGCGAGATTCAGGCAGTTGGCCGACTGGAACACCCAAACATCGTGGTGGCCATCGAATCATCGGCGCCCTCCGACGCACTGCATTACCTCGTGATGGAATATATTGTTGGCGTTGACGTCGAAGGATTGCTGGGCGAGCAAGGACCTCTGAGAATTGCCGACGCCTGCGAGGTTGCCCGCCAAACTGCAGTTGGTCTTGCCTACATTCACCAGCACGGCATGGTTCATCGTGACATCAAGCCGTCGAACCTGATGCTTACGGTTCACCCGTCAGCCAACAGTCCCCTATCACCAGACCCTGACAATGCCACGGAAAGCCAATGCCTCGTCAAGATTCTCGATCTTGGCCTGGCCCTCCTGGCGAACGAAGATGCCGAGCGACTGACTCTGTTTCACGACCGTGCTATGGGAACAGGCATGTACATGGCTCCAGAGCAGTGGCGGACAACAAGTGTCGACATCCGGGCAGACATCTACAGTTTGGGTTGCACACTCTACCACATGCTAGCTGGCCAACCACCGTTTGCCAGCTCGGACCTTCGTCCACGCCGGGCTCATGAAACGGAAAAACCTGCCCGCATCCTCCGCACCGACCAACCAATTCCAGCTGGATTGCGGGCCGTTCTCCGTAAAATGATGGCCAAACGGCCCGAGGATCGATACGCCTCCCCCCTAGAAGTGGCGGAGGCATTAAAACCGTATTGTCTCGAACACAAACTGGCCGATTCGGTCAAGTCGAGCCGTCAACAACGAACCGGCAATCCCACCCGTGCAAGTGCGGGTTCTGAGACAAGACCTGGCATCGGCAGCCCCCCCCTACCGTTGTCCCACCCGGTCCGAGAGCGGCCATTGATGCAACGCTGGATGACTACCGCAGGGGTACTCGCGGCGATCATCCTTTTGGTCTCGGTGGCTCTCCTGGCAGGACGTCGTCAGGCAAACCGGCAGGATGACCAAACAACCCGTATGAAGAGGCTGCAGTTTGCAGCCAGTGTGGCAGCCCAGCGGATCGCCGAGGATATCGAAGACCGTTTTGAGATGCTCAACAGGCTGGCGGCATCACCAGTCCTCCGCACAAACATGGATGCGCTGGTTAAGAATCCAGACGATCCCGATCGATGGGCACGGATTCAGGAATGGCTGATTGCACGGAAACTAGAAGCCGATCCGAAAGTTGCCTCGGACAGTTGGTTCGTCAACGACCTTCGCGGGGTACAAATAGCGCGGGCCAGCCCAAGCGCAAAAAGTCGTGGCAAGAGTTATGCGCACCGCGATTATTTCCATGGCCTGGGAGGGGATTTGGACTCTTCCAATGGCATAGCGACTCCCAAGCCCATCACCCAACCTCACCAATCAGCTGTCTACCGCAGCACTTCCAGCGGACATTTAAAAGTCGCCTTCTCCGTACCAATCACCAACGGCGCACAACTCGAATCCAAGCGCGAGGTCCTGGGAGTGTTGTCGATGTCGGTCGACTTGGGGGCCTTTGACGTGTTGAATGAGTTCAGTTCCGATGAAAGCCTTTATCAATCGGTGCTGATTGACATCGGGGACTACCAAATTGAAGGAGAAACCGGCCGAGGCCTTGTCCTGCATCACCCAGGACGGACAAAACTTGGCGAAGGTGAGGACCTCCCGGTCGTGGGCACACCTCTGTGGAAACGCTTACAAAAAGCCTCTGAAGGCATGGATCCCCAACAGCGGCGCGAAGGGACACTCGTTGCACACTATAACGACCCGATTGTCTCAGGCGGATCCGTGCAGTCGGCAGCCATTTGCTTGGTTGATGACCGGTTACCGAAAGAGCTGGAACACGACACGAACTGGGTGGTTCTCGTGCAAGAGCCCGATCCTCCGTGAATCGTTATCTGTGCAGAGCTGATTCTCGCACCATCGGTCATGCCAACCACACAAGTCGTATCGGGACAAGTCACGTGCGGAAAATTTCTGCCCCTGCTCTTGCCCGGGTAGTTGGTCCACCCGCGACAAACATGGCCACATCATTCCCGATGCACCGGTGGCCGTGTAACCCTGCGTTCAATTCCCCAATTGCCGATTCAATGCGTCGAGGTCTTTGCGGAGGTCGGTCGTAAGTGACTCAAGTGTGGTTTTGGCCTCCTGGAGTTCCAAACGCAGTCGAGAAACCTCATCTTGCAATTGGCGCACCTGGTCGGCATCGATCGAAGTTGAAGGCCCGGATGTCATCAAATTTGGGACAGGCTCTGAAGCGGTGACCTCGTCCGGGTTCCCTGCAGAGAGCGGTGGCAAGGGAGTTGCTGTTGCTGCTGACGCCTGGCCCGAATCAGCACCATGTTCACGGCGAACTTTTTCCAGTTCCTGCTCGAGATAGAGCGCGTGGGTCACCACGGCACCACGGCCCTTGGGTGTCAAGTAACTGACCAGGCGCTTGGCTTGAAGGCTTTCCAGGAGCGGATGCAATTGTTCGAGGCCCCTGATCGGCTCCATGCGGGCTGCCCGCCCCCGAAGTTCGCCCACAGTCTGCGGCCCACGCAAGAGCAATTCGGCAACAACCGCCAGCTCCACTTTGTCGACTCCCAGCCAGTCATAGGCCCGATGTCGGTACTTGTCGACTCGGCCACTTCCGGTCACAAAAACAACCGCCCCAAGTTTGCGAAGCCGTTCTAAAGATTCTTCAACGGCCTCTTCAGAGACCTGCATTTGAGGAGAGCGGTTGCTTTTTTGGTTACAACCTGTGCAGAGCCCCTTCTGTGACAGGGGGTAGTTATCGGGAGTGGTCTTCGCTTTTTCGACGAGGACTCCCAAAACTCGGCGATCCACCCCACTTAAGGGTTGCCAGGAAGGTGCACTGGAGTTTTCGGCACTGAAGTTTTCAGTATTGGAGTTTGCTGGCGGGGTTGCTTCGTTCATGGCGGTCCTTGAGCAGGCCTGTTTTTCTGAATGATCCTCCGGGTCAAGCGGAGGTCGCATTGGTAGCGGCCCTCGGCAAGTGACTCAACCTACCCGAACGGAGCTTGTCCAAACAATGGCACAAAAAAACCCCGGGAACCGCTGAGGCGATTCCCGGGGATGGAAAGGGTCCTTTTTGAACTCAAGGCAGCAGGGTCCCGCCTGGTTCAATCAAGTGCTTTCAACTAGAAAGTGGCGATAACGTCAACTCCGAATACAACCTGGTCGAATTCGTTGCCAGCGGGGGCAGCGTCAGACGGCGACCAGTTGTACCGTACTTCCGGACGAACAATGAAATTGGCGTGTGGCCGGTAATTGATACCACCGGTAATCTCATAGTAGGAAGTATAGTCGCCATTGAAATTGCTCTTCCACCATTCAGCACGACCACCAACAGCCCAGCAATCGTTCAGCGTGTAGAACAAGTACTGGTTGATGCCAACGTCTTCACGGCTTTGACCAACGGTTCCGTTCGAACCGTTTTTGCTGACATAGTAATCGCTCTGGAGAACGTAGGTCAGGCAATTGGTCAGCGTGGCATCGAAGACAATGCTGTGACTGTAGCCGTCGGTACCTGCACTTCTCCAACCGAAGTTACCAATGGTTGTGACGTAGCTGAGCTTCACATCATCCATCACGTCGGTGCTGAAGCC
>JAKVCB010000064.1:7390-19998 GCA_022448345.1 Pirellulales bacterium | reverse complement strand
TTAGCAACTTGAATTTGTTCTTTGCTGTTTGAGGCCACAACTGATGACTTTTTGCCTGGGGATGCGTGTTCAGGATGGTTTGGTTGGTATTGCAGATACTCGTGTTACTTCCGGGAGTGAATGCATCACGGCACGTAAAGTGTCGATCTACCAGGGTAAGGATTGGTCGGTCTTTACGATGACGTCGGGACTCCGCTCGGTTCGCGACAAGGTACGTACCTACTTCGACGAGCTTATGGGCGATGGCGAAGAGATGCGATATGACCGAATTTTTAAGGTTGTGAATTTGTTTGCCGACCAGGTGCGGCGGGTGTCGAAAGAAGATAAAGAATCATTGCATGATTCCGGGTTGACTTTTAATATGCACGCTCTGGTTGGAGGCCAGCTTTCAGGGGATGCAGAGCACAAGCTTTACATGATTTATCCCGAGGGGAATTGGGTCGACGTTGGTGAGGGTTCACCTTATCAGATTATTGGAGCAAGCGGTTACGGAAAACCGGTGTTAGATCGCACACTAAAATTCACTGATTCGGTTGCATTTGCGCTCAAAGTGGGAACCTTGGCATTTGATTCTACGCGAATTAGTGCTGCTGATGTCGACTTGCCCGTCGATGCCGTTTTGTACAAGAAGGGATCGTATCACATGATATCACAACGTTTTGAGAAGCGTGATCTGATGGAGATCTCTGAATGGTGGCAGGACCAGTTGAGAAACTCTGTTCACGAATTGTCTCTCACATGGGCTGAGTCATTACTTGCCAAGTTGCCGGCAACAGAGACGTTTCCTTCATCGTCCAACAAGAAAAGTTAAGCCTGTTTTCATTGTATCTGGAAGGCCCAAGCAGAAAGCCATCTGTTATGAGGGACTGTGGGAGCTGTCTCGTCGACCAGGAAAGACGGGGGTATCTCCGTGATTTGCACTTCGGAAGGATTTCGCCTTGTTTTACCAAATCGACCATTTGACAGAATACTGCTTTTCGCGCCCGGTCTTTCTGGAACCACACCAGTTGCGATTGCGACCACGGGACGACGGTGGGCAACGACTCCAAGCCTTTAAACTGACCGTTGATCCGGAGCCAGTTGGTTTGACGAACACCCTTGATGCCGAGGGAAACAATGTTGCGATCGCCTGGTTTAACGGACTCTATGACCATCTTCATATCCGGGCTGAGATTGAAATCGAAACGATACGAAAGAATCCCTTCGATTATTTGCTGACGCCCAGTAATAATCGCTTTCCCATTGTTTACCAGGCGAACGAAACGAATGCCCTCGCCTATCTGCGTCAACGGCGGTCGGGCCAGGAGCATGAGCAAGTCGTTGAAGAGTTTGCCCAGCAGATCCACCAGTCAACAAATGGGCAGGTTATTCCTTTTTTAGGTCGACTATGTGATGTGATTCACGATCAGTTCGAAATCATTCGCCGAGAAGAGGGGCCGCCTCACGCGCCCGCAGTTACGTTGGACATGAGGCGTGGGGCATGTCGCGATGTGGCTGTTTTATTCATCGATGCTTGCCGCGTACTGGGGTTGGCTGCCCGGTTCGTAAGTGGTTACCAGGAAGGAGATCCCGATCAGGCTCAGCGAGATCTTCATGGCTGGGCCGAGGTCTATTTGCCCGGAACTGGCTGGCGAGGTTACGATCCAACCAACGGATTGGCCGTTGCCGATCGCCATTTGGCGGTGGCTGCCTCTGCGTCACCAGAACTAACGCTTCCGATCATCGGAACTTTTCGTGGTGATGACGTGACGGCCCAGGTCCATGTCAACCTGGAGTTGGAGTCTGAAACACCGGTCAACTAGCCTGAGATTGCCAGATGGGCTCGCTGTTGGCACTCGGAGAAAGACGACCGTTTTCAC
This sequence comes from Pirellulales bacterium, assembly GCA_022448345.1. GTDB lineage: Bacteria > Planctomycetota > Planctomycetia > Pirellulales > Lacipirellulaceae > JAKVCB01. The sequence continues at coordinate 18,139 of JAKVCB010000064.1, read as the reverse complement.
GGTTTGTTCTCAGGAGCCGTGGGTGCCAGAGTCTTTTCGAGCGTTTTAGCTCTTGAGCAACCACACCCACACCCGCAGACTCTACCACCGCTTGGTTATGGTTTTATCCGGTGATTTACTCAAATAGCGGTAACTGGTTGTCTTCGTCATCGGGATCGTTTTTTTCCAGCGGTACTGTTCCCAGGTGTTCATATCCACGGGCCGTCAGTTTTCGGCCTCTGGGTGTGCGCACCAACAGGCCGGTTCGCAGGAGAAATGGCTCGACTTCATCGGAGAGTGTGTCGAGCGCCGTGTTCATGGTGTGGGCGATCGCCTCGACTCCAGCTGGCCCCCCCTGGAAGACGCGGAGCAGTGTTTCCAGGTATTTTCGATCCTGGGGATCAAGGCCAAGCTCATCAATGCCGAGCATCTTAAGGGCCCGGTTGGCAATGTCCAGGGTAATCAAACCATCTGCCCGACTAGTTGCATAGTCGCGAACCCAACGCAGCCGATTGTTGGCAATTCGTGGTGTACCCCGACTTGAATCAGCAATTTTTATGGCCGCTTCATCGTCAATCGGCACCTTGAGCTTTTCGCCGTTGCGACGGACGATTTCCGTGAGTTCGACGACACTATAAAAATCGAGGTGTTCCCGGATTTGAAAACGATCGCGTAGCGGGGCAGAGAGCAAGCCGGTTCGAGTTGTCGCACCAATAAACGTGAATGGGCGGAGATTCATATTCACGGTTCGGGCGTTCACGCCTTCACCCAGCGTAATGTCGACACGAAAATCCTCCATTGCTGGATACATAAATTCTTCGACTGCCATGGGGAGCCGATGAATCTCGTCAATAAACAGGACCGAACCCGCTTCGGCATTGGTCAGGTAGGGCAATAGATCTTTTGGGGCAGCCAGTGTTGCTCCACTGGCAATCTGCAAAGTAACACCTAGATCACGTGGGATGCAGGTTGCAAAGGTTGTCTTGCCAAGTCCTGGAGGGCCATCCAAAAGAATGTGCCCGAGAGGTTCGTTGCGAATTGTGGCAGCATCAACGGCGATTTTGAGCCGCTCATAAACTTCTCGTTGGCCAACCATTTCCGCCATCGACTTTGGTCGCAACGCGATTTCGTCCTCCCGGGTTGGAGTAGAATCGTCATGCGATATCTCGCGATTACCGGTTGCATCCGGCCGAGTTGGCTCGTTGCGTGTGTTGTCCGAGGGGGTCAAGATGGTTTTCCGAGGCATCAGATCTGGCTGCCTAAGGTCAGTGTACTTTTGTACGGTATCGGTCCCTTAATATAACAGATTTTTGTCGACCCGGAACAGGTGAACTCTGGCAGTCAGAGATGCGGATGGAGAAGTCGCGGTCGAATGGTCCAGTCGGTCGATAGGTTCTGGTCAAATGTCCCCCGTTCCAGGCAGTTGTGGTTCTGGACAAGCTTCGCTCTTCTAACATGTTTGGTTGCAAGAACCTCGCAGCAGGCCTATGGGGCTCAGGCTTACCCGATCCTCGATGGTGCCCAATGTGCGGATCCGGGACCGGTTTTTATGCCGGTATCACGGCCGGCAAAATGGCCGACCGTGCAAGGCGGATATGTTACTCCGTAGGGTGGACTTTGGTACGGGCTTTACCCGAGGAGTAAGAAGGGTTTTCTGGCAACCGAGAGTCAGGCCAGGCCTTAAGGAACAATGCCGTATGGGCTAGGAGACCAGTTGGTGCGATGTGTGACTGACCGGTTCACACACCTGGTCCTCGTCTTGCTCAATGCGGTTCAGAAAGTGATCGAGAGCAACGTAATAACTGGGAGGCTGAGACTCAAGGTGCCCGTTCCCGGAGATTTCATAAAACTGTTTATTCTCGGTTGGAGCCGCTTCATGCAATTTAAGACCCAACTCGATTGGAACAATCCGGTCAGCCGTACCGTGGCTTTGAAAAACAGGACCATCGTATTGCCGGATTCGGTTCAGCGAATCGTAGCGGTTACTCATGAACCAATGGAGCGGAAACCAGGGACAGAGTGCCCGGGTTGTGTCATCGAGCGAAGAGAACGTATTCTCCAGCACGAGTGCACGGGCTCCCTGCTCTGCCGCGGTGGCAATGGCAATGGCACCTCCAAGTGATCGTCCCATGACGATCACGTCCTCCGGAAGTACATTTTCCCGCCGAGCGAGCCACTGGTGGGCAGCGATGCCATCGGCAATACAGCCCCCCTCAAACGGCTTTCCGCGACTTTTTCCGTAGCCCCGATAATCAAAGACAAAAACAGTTGCTTCCAAACGAGATTGAATACGAAATATAAGATTGGCCTGATCGGCGACGTGCTGCCCATTCCCGTGACAAAACAGGATGAGTCTTTGGGCATTGGCATGGGGTAAATACCAACCGTGGATTTTGGTATCATCTGATGACCGAAACCACACGTTTTGTGGCCGCAACCATGATGGACGCCAATCGCCACGGCTCTTGGATGGCGTCGGGTAAACACAACGACGTTCGATAGCTTGGATAATCACGTCAGGTTAAGTTCGCGAATTTGCGATTTCCACATGAAAGCCACAATACACTTCTCACTTCCGTTTTACGTTGCTGGTGTCAAAATGTTGGTGGGGCTCGCCTAGGTAGTTCAAGGGTCAAGTTCGAAGCAAAAACGGAAGACCACCTAGAATGGTGAAATAGCGGGGTATTGGTAGTTTGGGAAAGATTTTATGATAATCGGTTGAGAGGGCTTGTGAAAGGGGCCGCAGCCAATTTGCCGGAGATAACTTTTTCACGAGTCTCTCCACGGTTTTCAGGTCTTTTTTCGGTGGTTGGGGTGGGCTCCCTGGTCGTTGGACCTTCACAATGGTCTCTCAAGGGTTTTATCGGCTATGCACCGACAAAGCTCACATCTGGGCCGGCAAGAATTGGATTGTAGGGAGATAAGCTATCGTGCCAGACAGCTACCTTTTAGTGAGCCGCTGCTGTTGCAGGGATTGGTAAAACTTTGCCATGTCGATTCAGGAGAAAAAAGACGTTTCCGGGATGAAGTATCCAAGGGTGGCATTAGGCGCCTGGCATGGCATGCCTATCGGCACTTCGTTGGAAATGTGGGCTCGCAATAGGGGGTCTTTTTCGTGGCAGCGAACCGACCGGTTGATCACCATTCTTCTGGGTGGCCTACTGAATTCAGGTTTGAATTCCATAGACAGGTTGTTGTATGGACGCCGGGTGCGCAAGAGTGAGCTACGACATCCTCCAGTTTTTATCGTGGGTCATTGGCGGACTGGTACAACGTTGCTGCATGAGTTGCTGGTGCGCGATCCACAATTCACCTATCCGTCGACCTATCAGTGCTTTGTGCCATCGCATTTTTTAATCAGCGGTACAATTTTGCCGAGAATGCTGAACTGGTTATTACCTCAGCGCCGTCCCATGGATAACATGCCGGTGGGCTGGGAGCGTCCGCAGGAGGACGAGTTTGCTCTGTGCAATCAGGGTATTCGGTCTCCCTACCTTTTTTGGATGTACCCTGACCGACCATGTCCGTTCGACAATTACTTGGACCTTTCAGAAATTGACGAGGCGGAGTTGAAGCGTTGGAAAGAGGGCCTTTTGCGGTTCATGAAACGCGTGTCGTTACGTGATCCCCGCACCCTCGTATTGAAGTCTCCTACCCACACTGCCCGCATCAAGACCCTACTCGAAATGTTTCCCGGAGCCCGGTTTATTCATTTGGTGCGTGATCCCCAGGTCATGATTCCCTCCACAATTCTTACATGGCGTCGTCTTGGACAGGTGTCGGGAGTACGTGTCCATCTGCGAGAGGATTTAACAGAATATGTTCTCGATAATTTTCGGCGGATGGATGCCAGTTTTGAGCAGCAGCGTTCGTTAATTCCCCCGAGCCAGTTTTACCAGGTTCGCTTCGAAGATTTGACCGCCCGCATGGTTGATACCGTTACGGACCTTTACGAGCATTTGTCGTTGGGGGACACGGCTGCCATTTACCCGCATTTAGAGGCTTATGTCCAAGAAAATAAAAACTATCGCAAGAACTCTTTTGAAGTCGATTCGAAGTTGAGCGATTTGATCAGCCGCGAGTGTTGCTCCTACAGCGAGAGATACGGATACGAAAACGCCACGCCTTGAACTTTTACGATCCGTCGGATCGGTATTTCTTGCAATCGGTTCTGATTCGGGTGTAATCACGTCCGGTGAAAAGTGTTGCCGGCAAGAAACTCCGCCAAATTTTGGTAAAATGAAGCTGGTGGGTTGTCGTTGTGCCCGTATTGTTCCAGTTCGTAGAAAACCTTGTTCGAGGTTGGGGCAGCGTCGAACAGTTGCCGCCCTATTTCAATGGGCACAATCTGGTCAGCGGTTCCATGACTTTGTATGAGGGGGCCCTTGTACCGCTGAATGCGAGCGATCGAGTTGTAGCGGTTGCACATCAGGAGTCGGACGGGAAGCCAGCGGTAGTGTGTGGCCGCTACGTCGACCAACCTGCCAAAAGTACTCACCAGGATTAACGCCCGGGCCCCTTGTTGGGCGGCCATGGCCGTTGCGACACCTCCTCCCAGCGACCGTCCCATAAGGACAAGATCACTGGTCTCCAACTGCAGGCGATTTGCCAGCCACTGCTGTGCCGCAATCCCATCGGAAATGACTCCCGCTTCGTTGGGAATTCCAGCACTTTTTCCATATCCTCGGTAGTCAAAAATAAAAATAGTTGCTTGCAGTTGAGAACGCATTCTGGACACAAGTTCGGCATTGTCCGCAACATGTTCGCCATTGCCGTGGCAATAGACGATCGCGGTTTTGGGATCCGGGTGAGCAACCAACCAGCCGTGCAAACGGGTACCGTCGGGCGCCGTGAACCAAACATCCTCATGCTGTAGAGTCGGAGGCTGCCAATCTCCGCGATCAACTGGTGGGGCAGGGTAGACGATCTGGCGTTCCAGAAATGTCATTGCCAAGAGCAACCCAAGGTAGGTGATTAAAATCGCGCGACGCCAAGGCCATTTAGGGGGCCAAATTGTTGGTGTCGAACGAACGGCGCTCATGCGGACATGCGCTTTCCCAGGGTATCAGATTCAGCCGATGTTTTGAATCGGTGGGGTTGCAACGGGGTCCGGAACACTGTTGCTAAGTATTTTGTTTTTCATAGACAGCGTGGAGCAAAGCGTCGACATTTTTGTAATTTTTTTTCTTCGCCACGGTGTCATCGAGCAGTCGGCGGGCTTCGGGTTCGCTGTGTCCCAGGACGCGCAGGATCTCAAATGCTTCGCTCAACAAGTCTCGCTCAACGTCCGTTGCAGCTGGAGTGTCACGAGTAACCAGGAGTGCAAATTTTGGTACTTTTCGGCGGAGCTTGGCAATAATCCGTTCTGCAGTGGCTGGGCCCACGCCAGGTAACGAGGCGAGTCCCTTTGCATCTTGTTCTTCGATCAGCGTGGCCACTTCTTGGACGGGACGGACCATCGCACGAAGCGCCTTTTTCACTCCAACCCCATCGACTTCACAAAATAGCTGAAAAAATTCACGTTCAATACTGCTTAAGAACCCGATGAGCCTGGGGACCAGCCTTCCTTGCATGGGGTTCCCTTCCAGGTATTCAATGGTGTGTAGGCTGATAGACGTGCCAATTTGGTCTTGCAGATGGCGACGTGTAAATTCGGGGATCAACACTTCGTATTCAAACGCGTCGACGGCCAGCGTAAGAGTATCTGTAGCTATTGCGACGGGCGTGCCAGTGATTTTAGTGATCATGGGTGAGAGAGTGGTGTTGTAGGGTGGGATTCCAGAAGCGGAGTTTTGGAATTAAGTTTGCAGTTGGAGTTTTGTGATCCAAATATGGGTTAAGGCAATTGCCAGGGCATCGGCCACGTCGGCTGGTTCAGGTAGCTGGGATAGCTGTAGTTCTCGCTGGATGGCCAACTGGACTTGCGATTTTGGTGCCCGCCCGTTTCCGGTAAGTGTTTTCTTGATTTGCGTCGCTGCATAGTCTTGGACATCAATACCTGCCTGGGCTGCTGCAAGGCAGATAATGCCGCGGGCATGGCCCATCAAGATTGCCGTTTGAGGTCGTTCGTAATGCGAGTATAGCTGTTCGAGAGCCATGCCGTCAGGTTTGAGGATACTAATGACATCGCTCACGCCAGCATGAATTTCGGCAACGCGTTGGGCGAGAGTGTCAGTCCGCTTGCTACAAACAATGCCGGCCTCAACCAATTGTAGTTGGCGGTCCTGGATGTCGATGACCCCGTAACCGGTGATGTTCAGACCAGGATCGATTCCAAGAATGCGCATGCGTTGAGGGAGTCATCGTTTGGGAAAGTGGCTGGCGGATACTGGCAATACACACTGGTCACAATAACTTATCTGGGAATCGATGGTCGGCAATCATGATGGCGACCATTCTGTTCCGCCTGACCGATCTTCGAGCGTGACGCCAATTTCTCCGAGTCGATCGCGAACAGTATCGGCGGTGGAAAAATCCTTTTTCTTGCGGGCGTCGTTTCGGATTTGGATCAAAAGTTGAACCATCGGGTCCAACGTATCCGCACGGCCTCCGGTCCATTCGGTACCATCGGGCCGATCTTCCAGAGCTAGGCCAGCGGCCGCAACCCCATCTCGAATGGTGTCGGCAGTTGTGAAATCCTTATTTTGTCGGGCAGCCGTCCGGAGTTCGATCACAAGTTCCATAACCTGGTGCAACAAGTCGTCAGAGCTTTCCGACATGGCTGCTGGCGGTGAACTAAACAGACCGAGCACGCAGGACAACTCCTTAAGTACGATCATCAGCTGAGGCAGTTCGGAAACCGCATCGGGATCCTCGTCGCCAGCGGTTTCCAGATTTTCGGCATCGCAAAACTTGTTGATTAGTTTGGCAAGCTCGAAAAGTTCGGCGATGGCACCTCCGGTATTGAAGTCGTCGTCCATGGCCTTGAGAAATCGTTCGCGACATTGGTGAGCACTTTGCAAGGTTGCATGGCCCACATCAGTCATTGGGGGTTTTTCCCGATAGCGAGGGGCATCAAGGGCGTAGAAGTCTTTTCCGGTAATGCGTTCATAGCGTTTGAAGAGTCGGTAGAATGTTTCCAAACCGATACCAGCTTCTTCAATGGCTGGTTCATCGAACAGTACGGTGCTGCGATAATGGGTCCGCAGGAGGAAAAATCGGATTCGTTCCCCACCTTGCCGTGTGATCAATTCAGCGAGGCCTCCAGCGCCCTGAGAGCGGCTCATTTTCCCCCCAGCCTGATCCTCGGTTGGGGCCCCTTCACGTTCGCCGCGACCTCCGATTTTTCCGCTACTACTCGTTTGGCGAAGAAGTCCATTGTGAAGCCAATAGCGAACCATCGGTTTACTGTGACAACACTCACTTTGGGCGATTTCGTTTTCGTGGTGGGGAAAGACGAGGTCGAGCCCGCCACCGTGGATATCGAACGTTTCGCCGAGAAGTTTTTTACTCATGGCAGAGCATTCGATGTGCCAGCCTGGCCGCCCGGCTCCCCATGAGCTGTTCCAGGAGGGCTCGCCCGGTTTGGCCGATTTCCAGACGGCAAAATCGGCTGGTTGCCGTTTTAGTGTTGCCGTGTCGCCACCTTCCCCTTGCATCGAGTCGACACTCCGGTTGGACAATTTTCCATAACCGGTGTCTTTGCCCACATCAAAATAGACGTCGCCTTTGGATTCGTAGGCATAGCCTTGATTTACGAGTGATTCTATGAAGGCGATAATATCTGCCATGCATTCGGTTGCACGGGGAAAGTGATCAATCTGGTCGACGCCAAGTGCGGCAAGATTCTGCTGATAATCGACGATATTCTCATCTGCCACTTCGAGCATTGAAATACCGCGCTCGGTCGCTTTTTTAATCAGCTTGTCATCGACATCGGTAATGTTGACGACCCAGGTTACCGCGAAATTGCAGTAGGTGAGATACCGTTTGATGCAGTCGAAGATGACCGGGCCGATCATGTGTCCAATATGCGCCCGGTCATAAACGGTGGGGCCGCAGAGGTAGATTCCGACTTTGCCAGGTTCGACGGTGCCGAAAGGTTGTTTTTTTTTCGTGAGGGTATCGTAGATTTGAATGGTGGGGTGGAATTCCATTTCAACATTGATGGAGTTGGAAAGGGCAGTTGAAGCTGGCATGGCAACTTGAGTTTATGGGGACCAGGAAGTGGGGATTCGAAATTGTTATGGATGCTTTGATAGCAGGACAACGCAACGGGCTTCGATTGCTTCTTCGCGGCCGACTGGACCAACTTGTTCACCAGTCTTCACTTTCAGCCCAATCTGGTGAGGATTTACCTGCAGGATACTGGCGATGCGGTGGCAAATCGCATCTTTATAGTCAGCAAGTTTGGGACGCTCCGCGGTGATCACGCAATCGAGATTGACCACGGTATAACCAGCGTCAGCGACCTTTACCTTTGCCGCCGTGAGCATCTCGGCCGAGTCTCGGTCACGATTGGCCTCATCCGTGTTGGGAAATAACTGTCCGATGTCCGGTAAGGCAGCAGCGCCCAGCAAGGCATCGGTCACTGCGTGGAGCAGGACGTCAGCATCGCTGTGTCCGATCAGGGATCGGTCGTGTGGAACATCAATTCCGCCCAGCCGCAACAGTCCGGTTGACCTCGGCTTGGGTGAGCCAAGCCGATGGGTATCTTCTCCAAGACCAACGCGAAAGCCGGACGTAATGGATAATCCTCCGTTCGAGTCCTTGTAAATGGTCCTCGGTACCGATCCTGTCTGGGGGCGGATTATAGACCACCACCACGCAGGAAACAATCCAAACCAGAGCGTAGCATAGCGTGATCTCTGTGCCAGCAAAGCCGCGATCGGAAGAATCGAGCCCCTCTCCCGCGATTTTGACTTAGGCACCCAGAGGAACCAACCTGGGCCAGTTAGGTTGCTTTGGCAACCGTTTCGAAGGCGGCGGCCAACTCGTCCGCCTTCTCTGTTTTTTCCCAGGTGAACTCGGGTTCGTTGCGGCCAAAATGGCCACCGGCGGCCGTTTTTTGAAAGATGGGGCGGCGCAGGTCCAGGTATTCGATAATTCCTCCTGGCGTGAGGGGGAAATGTTTCTTCACAAGTTCTACAAGTTGTTCGTTGCCAACCGTGCCGGTACCCTCGGTGTCGATTCGCACGCTCACTGGATCAGAGATACCAATCGCGTACGCAAGTTGGACTTCGCAGCGGTCAGCAAGTTTAGCTGCCACGATATTTTTTGCGATGTGGCGCGCCATGTATGCAGCGCTACGATCCACCTTGGTGGGGTCTTTGCCGCTAAAGGCTCCCCCTCCATGGCGGCTCCAACCGCCGTAGGTGTCGACGATGATCTTCCGACCGGTCAGGCCGCAGTCACCGTGAGGTCCACCCACAACAAAGCGGCCTGTGGGGTTGATATGGTGCTTGATCTCGTCGTTCCACCAGTCGCCGAGCGACGGTTTAATAATTTCTTCGATGATATATGAATGGATCTCCTCATGCGAAACATGTGGTGCATGCTGCGTTGAAACAACCACCGTGTCGACGCATACAGGAGTGTTACCATCAAATTCCACGGTGACCTGGCTCTTCGAATCAGGTCGGAGCCAGTCCACGGCCTTGGTTTGCCGCGCCTCGGTCAGGCAGTTCATAATGCGATGTGAGAGTGCAATCGGCAGCGGCATCAACTCTTCAGTATCGTTGCAGGCGTACCCAAACATCAGTCCCTGGTCGCCGGCACCGATCTCCTTGCCACTTTGGGAGTCGTCATCCACTCCCATTTTAATGTCGGGGCTCTGCTCGTCGATGGTGACCATCACGGCACAGTGGTCGGCACCAATGCCCATCGATGCTTCTGTGTAGCCAACACCGCGGATCACGTTGCGGACAATCTGCTGCATATCGACCGTTGCCTTGGTTGTGATTTCTCCTGCGATGACAACCAGGCCTGTCGTAACGAGGGTTTCGCACGCAACCCGACTGTAAGGATCCTGGGCAAACATGGCGTCCAGCACACCGTCAGAAATTTGATCGGCCAACTTGTCGGGGTGCCCCATGCTGACCGCTTCGCTCGTAAAGAAATACTTGTCGTTTGTCACGAATGTGCTCCTCCAAAGAGTCGGGAGATACTTGCGCGAGAAAATAGTGAATTCAGGATTAGGCGGGTTGGGAAGTAACCAACCACCGGGTTAATTTGCCGCGCCAATCTGTTCCTTGTTCCAATTACCGGATGATGATCTAACAGCGTGAGTATATCGTGATGTATAGTTGTCGGGCAACGGGCTAACGCGGTGAGTATGGCCTTCCAGAGGGGCTTGCCTGAATTCGAGGGGTAGCTATTCCCTGGTGGGAGACCGATAATCACCTGTAGGGTGCCTGGAATTCTCGAGTTGCCTGCATATTGAGTTGCTTTGGGTTTTAACCCAACGGCCGTTTTGCAGCTGAGGCATTTCGCACTGACGTGGTCAACTGGTAGGACCTCGCAGGTGGTATGCAAATCTACCAATTACCTTAAATTTCGGATGAACTGCCATGGCCCGTTGGCCCCGTCACGTCTGGACTTCGTTGTTGACCTACGGGATTGTGTTCGTGATATTTCCTCTGCTATGTCTGCTTGCCTATGCCTGGGTACGAGGTTTTATTTTTTGACTCAGGCCACTGGAAAATTACTTTAAAGTGATGACGATGGTTGACCGCCAAGAGCTACTTAACCGTTTAAATCGTTACGGGCAGCAGCGGCTCGCCCGGTTTTGCAACGATCTTGACGAAGCGAGCTATACCAGGCTGGCGGCTC
>JAKVCB010000064.1:0-7380 GCA_022448345.1 Pirellulales bacterium | reverse complement strand
ATTGCGAACGTGGATCTGGAACAGCTGTCGCGACTGTGCGAGGCGGTTGTGGAGAAAGAGGATTGGGCCGAATTGGCCCGGCGAGCGGAGCCACCTCCCGCGTTGCGACTCAATGCACGGCGTGGTCACCACGAATCGGAATTTGGATGGACTGCCAAACAGGCCCGACAGCGAGGTGAGCAAGCTCTTGATGAAGGCAAGGTTGGTGTGTTGATGACCGCCGGAGGGCAGGGGAGTCGCCTCGGGTTTGATCGTCCCAAGGGGCTCTATCCGATCGGGCCGGTATCAGGCGCTTCGCTCTTGCAGATCCACATCGAAAAGATTCGCGCCGCAGCTCGACGGCATCAAAAGTCAATCCCCCTTTATTTGATGAATAGTCCAGTGACGGCCGAGGAGCAGTCGGCGTTTCTGGCGGAGAATGACTACTTTGGAATGACTGAGAAAGACATTTTTCTCTTTTGTCAGGGAACCATGCCGGTTGTCGATGCGGTGACGGGTGATTTGCTCTTGGCCACCAAAGATACGCTTTTTTTGAGTCCCGATGGGCATGGGGGGACGGTCGCTGCGCTCGCCACCAGTGGGGCTATTGAATCAATGCGGGAGCGCGGGATTGAGCAACTGTTTTATTTTCAGGTCGACAATCCCCTTGTACCCATTTGTGATGCGGAGTTCATCGGCCACCATTTAAAAGCCAAGTCAGAACTTACCTCGATGGCAGTGGCCAAGAAACAACCGATCGACAAGGTCGGTAATTTTGTCCAGATCGACCGACGATTGCAGATTATTGAATACAGCGATTTTCCTGCCGATGTTGCCGCACAACGGACGGAGGATGGAGCACTTCAATTCTGGGCAGGCAGTATTGCCGTACACATGTTTTCGGTTGATTTTCTCGAGCGATCACTCTCGCTCAGTGGTGCACTTCCGTTTCACGCCGCCCGAAAAAAAGTGACGCACCTGGGTGAAGAGGGAAAGGTGGTTCAACCTAACCAACCCAACGCACTGAAATTCGAGCGATTTATTTTCGATTTGCTTCCCCATGCTCAAAATGCGCTGGTCGTGGAATATGCCGAAGAAGATTGTTTTGCACCTCTCAAGAATGCACCTGGTGCTGAACGTGACACAGCCGAATACGTACAACGTTTCATGATCCACCAGCATCACCGCTGGTTGCAGGAAGCGGGAATTCAGGTTGCCAGGGATGTAGCCGTCGAAATCAGTCCGTTATGGGCTCTCGACGAGAGAGAGGTTGCCCGACGGGCCACCCCTGGTACGGCGATCAACCAGACAACCTACCTCTGCGAAGGTGTCCCCCGGTCAGCTTGATCGCCGTGGTCCCAGGCATGTAGAAATCCAGAAGCAGAGGTTCCATTCTTATGCTGTACGAAGTTGAACAAAAGCACCGCCTGGAGAATCTGGCTGATTTTGAGCAGAAACTTCAACAGCGGGAGATCCCCCTCGGTCCGGTTCAGCACCAAATGGATTCCTATTTCAACCATCCTTCGCGAGAATTTGCGCAAACCGATGAAGCTTTTCGCATTCGTCAGGTTGGCGAGCTGAATTTTGTCACGTACAAAGGCCCTAAAGTAGATCAGGTCACCAAGACCCGCCAAGAACTGGAGATGCCACTCACACCTGGTGCAGCTGCGGCAGCAGATTTCACCAGGTTGCTTGTGGCTCTAGGTTTCACGCCGGCGGGAACCGTTTGTAAGACGCGGCGGGCCTTTTCGATTCCCAGGGCCGGTCATGCGGTGGTAGGCTGTATCGACGAGATTCTGGATGTAGGAATCTTTGTGGAATTGGAACTTACGGTTGATCAGGGCGAACTTGACAACGCGAGGCAGATTATCGCATCCTTGGCCGATGAATTGGAACTTGGATCGGGGGAAAGGCGCAGCTACCTCGAGATATTCTTGAATGGGTAGCCAACACAAAACAGACTTGCCCAAGCATTTGCCACGGAATTTTTTCCTGCTGGTCCTCTATCAGGTGATCCAACGGGTTGGTTGGATATTCAAGACCGAGAGTATCATTATCCCCGCGTTTATCGACTCTATCGGGGGGGGGCCTGTGCTTCGCGGTTGCTTGCCAGTCCTCAATCGCCTTGGCCTTGCCATTCCGCCAGTGCTGTTCGCACGTCGACTTAAGATAACGCCTCTTAAAAAGCGGGTCTTGTTGGTTTGTTGCCTCTCCAAGTCTTTTCCCTTTGCCGTACTCTCATTGATCTGGCTCACCGGTGTTTGGGGCTCAGGACAGGGAGCTGCTTCTGGGTGGATACTCTGGTTGTCATTGCTGCTTTACGCATCCTTCTTTATTTTCGTTGGCATCAGCCAAGTCACCGAGCAAACACTCCATGGAAAACTGATTCGGGCCAACTTGCGCGGGCGTTTGCTGACTGCTTCAATGACCGTGGGAGCATCGCTGGCGATCATTGCCGCATTGCTATTGATGCCTGGCTGGTTGCGACTGCCCGATGGTGGTTTTGGTTGGATTTTTGGAATGCCAGCCCTTGCGTTTCTGTTTGCGGGAGTCGCCGTGCTGGCCCTGAGGGAATCCCCCGACCATTACCAACAGCCACCCATCCATCCACTCACCCATTTTCGTGAATCATGGTCCATCCTGGTTCGCGACCGCAGTTTTCGTCGTCTTGCAGTCGTCGCTGCCCTGTACAGTAGTACCTTCATGATGTTCCCCCATTATCAGGCGCTGGGCCGTGACCGGATGGGGCTGGCCCACCACAACCTGGTCTTTTGGGTTTGTGCTCAGAATGGGGCCACGATGCTTGCCAGTTTGCTCGCGGGTCCCGTGGCAGATCGGTTTGGAAATCGACTCGCTTTGAAAATCGCAGTTTTTGGTACGGCGCTGGCTCCGTTATGCGCTTTTTTACTGGCCTGGATTGAGTCGGAGATGACTCAGCAACTTTATTGGCTTGTCTTTCTTCCCATTGGCATGACGCCAATTACCATTAAGCTGATCAACAATTACACGTTGGAAATCGTGCCGCGCGAGCTTCATCCCCGTTATCTGAGCACTGTGGGACTGTGCCTGGCGATTCCGGTTGTGATTGGTGGGCCGTTGATGGGCTGGCTCATCGGCCCGGCCGGCTTTGAAGCGGTTTTTCTGCTAGGGGCGGTCTTTCTGGTGCTTGCTGGAGCGATGACTTTTTGTCTCGACGAACCGCGAAATTCAAAAAACACTTCGGCCGGTTTTGACGCACCGCGGTGGACCGAGTGAACGAGAGTTCCCCGTTTACAGGGCGGAGGCTCGTTTTGGAGAAGTCTGGGAAGCGGGAGTTGCACGAAAACAGGCCCAAAAACTTCTCTTTCTTGCTATCGGTGATTTTGGGATATTCCCGGACCCGAGTTTGTTCATCGGTGGTAATCCCCCTGATAGCTTGCTCGTTGGTTGGGCCATCCCGACCGTGTTATCCCTCACGCCTAACTTTCAACGCCTGACTTTGAACTGCTAACTTCCACGGGCACCCCGTTATGAAGATCTTCTTTTCCGTCGGTGAACCGAGTGGCGATCTGCACGGAGCCAACCTGATTGGCGAACTCCGCAGTCGGCAGGCTGATATTGAGGTGGTCGGTTATGGTGGGCCACGCATGGCCAAGGCCGGCTGCGAGTTGCACGAGGACCTCACGGAGTTTGCGGTAATGTGGTTCTTGCGTGCGATTCTCAACTTGCACCGTTTTTGGGATCTTGTGGGCCGGGCAGATCGTTATTTTTGCCACCAGCGGCCTGATGCCGTGATATTGATTGACTATCCAGGCTTCAACTGGTGGATTGCCAGGCGGGCCAAAAAGCATGGCATCCCGGTTTTTTATTATGGGACCCCCCAATTGTGGGCCTGGGCAAGTTGGCGGGTTCAAAAAATGCGTCGCTATGTCGATCACGTGCTCTGCAAACTTCCCTTTGAGGTCCAGTGGTACCAGGAGCGGGGGTGCTCGGCCACTTATTTAGGGCATCCCTATTTCGACCAATTGCAACAAGAACAACTCGACGAAGTATTTGTGGAACAAATGCGGGTGGCGCCAGGACAATTGGTGGTGATTTTGCCCGGATCACGAACCCAGGAAGTGAAGCACAACCTGAAATGGCTCTTGAAAGCCGCGCAGGCTGTCCACCGCCAGGTGCCCGAGGTTCGCTTTGCGATTGCAGCATTCAAGCCAAGTCTGGCAGAACGGGCCAAGGTGGCGATTGAAGGACTCGATTTGCCCGTTGAAGTCAGTGTCGACCGGACTGGCGAACTGATTAAGGCCGCCGACTGTGCAATGGCCGTTTCGGGCAGCGTTTCACTGGAGTTGTTGTACCATACGACTCCGACCGTCATTTTGTACCACGTTTCCCGTTTGGCCTTTTTTGCGCAGCGATTTGCCCGTCGGGTCCGCTACATTACCCTGGTGAACTTATTGACGGCCACGGACCGGTTTCCACGAGAGGCGGGGTTGTACGATCCGCTTGACCCCCGTGATCAACATGTCCTCATGCCGGAGTACCTGACATGTGAGGATCCCACCGAGCAGATTTCCAGGCATGTGGTTCAATGGCTCAAGAGTCCCGCAAAACATAGCGAGCGGGTTGCCGAACTGTGTGCATTGAAGGATCATGTAGGGCACGGTGGTGCGTCGGGTAGAGCCGCCCAGTATGTTCTCGATGCGCTTTGCTCAGGCCCAGCCAAGCCGTTGCAAACCCAGTTTCCGTTCGCGGCGCGGTTGGACGAGGCGTGCCGTGGTGTGGCCTAGGCGGGTGGGAAACGGATCCCATGACCTTCGGAAGCGACTCCGTGAAACGGGTGCACGCAAATTTTGAAACCTCCGCTGCTGGTGATGGTGGCGACCTCTGGCGGCAATTGAGCGCATGATGCTTGGCGAACCACCTCCGACACCGGCAGACCTCCATTTCAGGCTCTTTGGATTTCCAATTCGGGTCCATCCATTTTTCTGGGTGGTAATTCTGATCCTCGGGATGGGTGGTTTGGGGGGTGGGCAAGCGGATCCCGTGGAGACGTTGATTTGGGTTGTAGTGGCCTTTATTTCGATTCTCGTCCACGAATTAGGGCATGCGGTCCTCCAACGGCGTTACGGCGGCCACCCGTGGATCACACTTTACGGCATGGGAGGCCTGTCGTCGTGCGATGATTGTGATCGATCGCCCGTGAGTCAGATCCTCATCTCCGCTGCTGGCCCGATTGCTGGATTTCTCCTGGCAGGTGGAATTTTACTACTGATTTACAGTAGGCTCTTGGAGCCAATTGCCTCTCCGGCGGTTAATCTCGCGATTGTCTATTTGTTATGGATCAATATCGGGTGGGGACTCCTCAACCTGTTGCCTATTTACCCGCTGGATGGCGGCCGCATTGCACGGGAGTTGTTCACGCTCAAAGGCAACGTTCGTCAGGGGGTGGTGCAGTCGTTGTGGCTCTCGGTAGTGCTGGCAGGGGTGTGCGGCGTGTTTGGATTGTTGTGGCTCCAATCTTTGTACATGTTGCTAATTTTTGGATATTTGGCATATGTGAACTACCAAACTATTCAGGCCTATCAAAACTACAGGTCCGATTACCGGTAATACCCCGAAGGTGGCCGCTCGTAAGACAAATGGAATATGTTCCACGGCCGCGAATTCCTGCACCGCATCCAAAGCGTCGAGTCATCCTTTTAGGCGCTAGCAACCTGCGCCGTTCGCTGCCGAGGGTCGTACGGTTGGCTCAGTCAATCTGGCAGGAGCCATTAGAGATTATGGCCGCGATTGGCCATGGAAGGTCATTTGGGCAAGATTCTTGGGTGTTGGGACGAAAAATTCCAGGAATTCTTTCCTGTCGATTATGGGACGATGTTCAGAGGCGTCCGGCTTTGCCAACTTCGGCCCTGGTGACCGATATTGGCAACGATATTTTGTATGAAGTCGCCCCAAATCGGTTGATTGGGTGGGTTGCTGAGTGTTTGGACCGTCTTGTTCGCATCGATGCCAAGACGGTTGTAACGGAACTCCCGGTGGTAAGCGTTTCGCAATTGAGTCAGGGGAGATTTCTGCTCATGCGAACGTTATTTTATCCTCGAAGCAGACTGACATTGGCAGCGGCGCAATCCAGTGTTGCAGAAATCAATGCAGAGGTGATTAAACTTGCTAAAGAGCGAAAACAGACTGTTTTTCCAGTACAAAACAGATGGTACGGATTTGATCCTGTGCACGTTCTGCGGCGATACCATCGGCAGATGTGGTCAGAAATACTTCTTCGATGGCGGCCCGATCAACCGTTGTCAGAACTTGGGAGAAGTTCTCTGGCAGAGTCTTTATATCTGGTTACATTGCCACCAAGAGAACGAAAATTTTTTGGTTTTTCGAGGTGGCGCGTGCAACCAAGTGGTGTTTTGTCTGATGGATCAACGGTTTCGTTGTATTGAACAACGGTGACAGCATTTTGTTCTCGTGGAGGCCTTGTTTGGTTACTTCCAGACAACAAATTCGTACGATCGCAGGCCAGTTTTTTTTCTCAGGGACAACTTTTCTGTAAAAAACGTGTTGCAGAATTTTTAGGAACTTGTACAAATACCGACAAGTGAGACCGAAAGGTTATGAGTTTCACGGTCGTTAGCAGGACGATCCGCTAAACAAAAGAAAGCTTTGATCGTTCAGGTATCGACAATTTGGAATGCTGTCCTGGAAGGATGGCTGATTTTTTCAGTGGCGGTTTGAATTTTGTCACGACAATAGTCGTGAGTCAGTAGAACCGCCCGGACCCCTTTATGGAGGAGTGACTGTGGCCAAGAAAAAGAAAGCTGCCAAGAAGAAGGCCAAGAAGAAGGCCACCAAGAAGAAGGCCACCAAGAAGAAGGCCGCCAAGAAGAAGGCCGCCAAGGAGCCCTCTGCCGAGAAGGCTGGCGAGGGAGAGGCCTAGCGCCTGCGGGCTGCCTGGGCCCAGGCCATGAGGTCGTGCTCGGCTCCAAAGGCAAAGCGCATGTGTGCCCAGGTCCCCCTCAGGGCCTGGTCATCCGAGTAGGGACCGACCGCTGACCCGCCATCCCTGCCCAGGGTCAGGCCGTCGGAAGGTTGTTGCTCCAGGACCTCGCCCCTGGCCTGGGCCACCTGCCGGCCATCCACGTACAGGCGCAGCTGCCCATCGGCATCGAGGGTCCCTGCCAGGTGCTTGGGGCCGGCGGGGAGCGCCGCCCCCCGCACCTCAAAGCGCTGGTCCCTGTTGGTGAGGGTCAGGAGGGGCACCCCACCCTCGAGGCGCAGGGCGTAGCCGTATGAGGCTCCTCCCTGGGCGGCCACCACCCCGTCCCTCCCATCGACGAGCGCGGCCACCGTGAAGGGCTTGGCAGCGAGGTCGGGTGCGGGAGGGGCTGGAGCGGAGGCGGTTTCGAGGTGGAAGACCTC
>JAKVCB010000063.1 GCA_022448345.1 Pirellulales bacterium | reverse complement strand
CACCGGGATGAGAAAAGAGAGTTTGTCGGAGCGATTACCGAACCGATGGATGCGGCCAGGTTGGAGCAGGCTCACAAAATTGAACTTGAGCCGGGGGATATGAGTATTCATCACGCCTCGATCATTCATGGATCGTTGGAAAACCATAGTGCAGATTCGCGTCGTCTTTTCATTTGCCAGTACGCTGCAAGCGACGCAATCCCGCTCGACCGGCGGCCACTACAGAACGAATACTCCGAGCGCGTGTTGCGCGGAAATCCACCGACTCATGCGCGGCTGGCTGGCGCAATGCGCGTGCCGCTCCGCGGAGAAGTAGGAGAAGCGAAGTCGCTGTTTGATCGACAGCAAAAGGGGGGATGAAATATCATCACCTGCCAGGCAGCCGATAGACTGTGGGGTGTTCCTGTCCCGGCAAGTGGAGGTTTCCTCTCGTGGCCCCTGTAGCCTCTGTAGCCAGCTGCAAAAGGCGTTATTGTCAGTTGCGCCTGGAGATGCCTACGGGATGGAATGAAGCACGTAAGCGACGCATAAAAATCTTTGCATACGAATCGGCAGGTATATCGTGAAACAAACACGGATAGTAAGCAGGCTTGTTGTCATTTGGCTGATGTTCGTACTCCTTGCCTGCGAGCTATCTGCTGCGGTGGAGAGTACCCAGACAGATTTTTACGTTGCCAACAACGGCAACGACAACCATCCGGGCACACGGAAAGAACCGTTCAAAACATTGGCACGTGCCCGCGACGCGATTCGTACGCTGAAAAAGAATGCTCAGCTTACCGGTCCGGTAACCGTGATGGTGCGCGGCGGAACCTATCGTTTGCAAGAACCGGTTGTGTTTACGGCTGAGGATTCTGGCACCAACGAGCGCCCCATTCGGTACACCGCTTACCCGGGAGAGGAACCGGTTTTTAGCGGGGCTCGGGAGATCACTGGCTGGAAGCTGTACCAAGGCAAGATCGTGCAGTCTTTTTTGCAAGAGGTTAAGGACGGCAGCTGGAGCTTCCGGCAATTGTTCTCTGCGGGCGAGCGACAAATTCGAGCCCGCTATCCGAACTTTGATCCGCAGGATCCACGTTACGGTGGTTGGGCGTTTATCGAACAGGTGACCGACGAATCGAAGAATCCACGGGTGTTCCGTTATGAGAACCAAACCTTTCCGCGCAGTTGGGCCAAGCCCCAACAGGCGGAAGTTGTGATGTTTCCGTGGTACGGTTGGGTCAATGACATTACCGCCATCACGAAAATGGATCGCAGCCGTAACATCATTCATCTTGCCAGGGGCGTGAAGCCTGATTTTATGTCGCTCTTGGCAGGCAATCGGTTTTATGTTTCAAACGTACTTGAAGAACTCGACCAGCCCGGTGAATGGTGTCTCGA
Source organism: Pirellulales bacterium (assembly GCA_022448345.1). Classification (GTDB taxonomy): domain Bacteria; phylum Planctomycetota; class Planctomycetia; order Pirellulales; family Lacipirellulaceae; genus JAKVCB01. The sequence goes on along the minus strand of JAKVCB010000063.1, from coordinate 18,485 downwards.
TCAGCAGACCGGAACGCTTTATTTCTGGCCACCCAACGGTTCCGTAAAGTCCGGCCAGGTAACGGTACCTGTTACCGATCAGTTGCTCCTGTTTAGTGGCACTGCCACCGATCCGGTAGAATACATTCAGCTCTCCGGTTTCACGTTCACGCAAACCTTGTCGCCATGGCCTGAGCAACGGCATCCTAATTTCCATGCTCCTACTTACCAGGGGGCCGCAGTCACGCTTGAAAACGCCGAGCATTGCCACATCGGCGGGAATGTTTTCCGCAAACTTGGAGGCGATGGTGTGCGGCTTCAGGATGCATGCGCCTTTAACACGATTGCCGGCAATACGATTGCCGATGTAGGCGGGCAGGGGATTTCGTTTGCCACGACCGGTGAGCCTGGTCGAGAGTATCTGTGCGGGCCTTCATGGAAAGATTCAGAGAAACTGAGGCAACAATCCAAGTGGTTTCCCAGGGTCACCGGTAACCTGGTGTCCAATAACCACGTTCACCACACGGGCCAAATCGAAGGGCATGGCGCGGGTATTATGGTGTGGGGTCTGAACAGCGTTGAGAATGTCATATCGCGGAATCTTGTGCACCATACGCCTCACGCAGGAATTACGGTGCAAGATGGATTCGGCCGGGTGATTATTGAGTACAACAAGATTCACGACGTATGCCTCGAGCTTGCAGACAATGGTGGGATTTTCTTCAACCGATGGTTTGTTATCGAGCAGGACGATGATTTAAAGAAGGGCAACATCGTTCGTTACAACCTCGTGCGCGACGTGGTTGGCTGCGGTGCTTATGGCAAACCTCGTACCCCGGTTGAGAACCCGAAGGCCGGCGGGAAAATCTGGACTCCTTATTTCACCTGGGGCATCTACTTTGATAATTCCCCCATAAACGCAAGCGTGTATGGCAATATATGTGTTGGAAATACTCTGGGGGGAATATTTTTTAGTGGCATGGCAGCAAAGGACGTTGTTGTTGAGAATAACATTTTTGCGGAGAGCACCGTTCAGCAAATGGATCTTCCCAGGGGCGGCAAAGGCAATCGAATTCGTCGAAACATTGTTTACTATTCAAGCCCACGGGCTGCACTGCTTAAAACGAGCAAGGGTGAGTCGATCGCCGAATGTGATTTCAATGTTTATTTTCAGACTGCGGGTGCAAAACTCAAAGTAACTGGCATTGAAAATGATTCGTTTCTTAAATGGCGCGAGATGGGTTTTGATATCCACTCCAAAGTTGCCGACCCAATGTTTATGGACTTTGAAAATGGGGATTACCGGCTCAAAGCCGATTCGCCTGCACTCGCATTAGGCTTCAAGCCCATCGATACCAGTCGAATCGGACCGTCGGATCGGAAAGAAGAATAATCGCAAGCGAATGCCCAAAACCATAAATTCAGTAACGCACTTTCTTGCCCTGCTCGCTTTATGGACAGCGGTTACGAGCCAGTCAGCGGCCAGCGAGCAACTGGAAAATCTTCTCGAATCTCATGCTCGCGGTGGTTGGCCAAACTTCTTCAGCAAGATTGAACGTGGTGAGGACATCACGATCGCTTACCTTGGTGGCAGTATTACCGCACAGCCAGGATGGCGTCCCAAAACGGTTGAGTATTTTCGAAAGAAGTATCCCAACATAAAATTCACGGAAATCAATGCCGCCATCACCGGCACCAATTCTACGCTTGGCGTGGCCCGGATTCAAAGAGACATCCTCGACTATGGGCCGGACTTGATTTTCATCGAATTTGCCGTCAACGACGGCGCTGGTCAGCTCTCTCAGAAAACGTTTGAGGGGATGGTCCGCAAAACTCTTGCCAACGATATCACCACCGATATGTGCTTCGTCTACACGGCAACAATTCACCAGGTGGATCATCTTCTTGAGGGGCGTTATCAGCCTTCTGCGGAAGTTATGGAAGTCGTTGCCGAGCACTACCAAATCCCTACCATTCACATGGTGGTCAAAGTCGCCCAGCTCTTAAAGGCTGGCAAATTGAACTTTGTTGCCCCGCTGCCCCCAGACGGCTCTGGCATGATCGACGGAAAAATCGTGTTCAGCCCCGATGGCGCGCATCCCTATCCCGAAACGGGCCACGAACTTTACTTGGAGGCCATTCTGCGCAGTCTGCCGGCAATGGAAAATGCAGCACTTCTCCCTAAGCGGGAAATTCCTCCGCCTCTGGCGGAGGGGCACTGGGAGGAGATGAAGTTGATACCCATTGACGAGATTACGGTAAGTTCCGGCTGGAAAAAATTATCGCCCTCCTCAAGCAGGCTTGCCGAACAATTTTCCACGTTTATGCCTGCGGTATGGATGGCGGAAACTCCGGGTGCCTCCATGGAGTTCACATTTTGTGGTTCGGTCGTCGGGCTTTATGGCGTCAAGGGCCCTGATGTTGGCCGGCTACGGGTACAGATTGACGACCAGGACCCGTTTGATACGACCTTCTTTTACGTATCCTCCAATCCGTACCGGCATTTCCTCAAGCCGCTGATCCTCGCTGACGACCTGCCGCCGGGAAAGCACCACGTTAAGATTCAGATCGATCCGGAACCGATCGATAAGGTAACCATGTTTGCCGATAGAAATGTCGATCTTGACGACACCAGCGTGTTCGAAAAACAGCGGACCTACATTGGCGATATCATCATCAACGGCGACCTCGTCAAAGAATAAAGTCCTCCGCCGGCGTGGCAGAGCCGTTTTCTTGTTGGCCCCTTTTGTTTTCCACGATAGGCTTATACTACCGGCCACACGGGCAGAAGCTCTTTTGAAGGCCCAGCACAACCCGCCAGAGACTATGCCACGCTCCCCATTGGACCCCCCCCACGACCTATGTCCAGTCCCAAGGTTGAGCAAAAACGGACCATTTGCAATCGGGATTGTCCCGATGCCTGTAGCATCGTGGCCACCATCGAAGATGGAAAAGTTGTGCAACTGCAGGGAGACAAGGACCATCCGGTCACCGATGGTTTTCTTTGTCACCGTACAAGTCGGTTCCTGGAAATCCAATACGACCCGAGCCGAGTTACAACGCCCTTGATGAAACGGGAAGGGAAATTTGAGCCTGTCACATGGGAGGTGGCCCTTGATTTTATTGCCGACCGGATGCTGCAGATCCGGGACGAGTCGGGCCCTGCGGCGATCATGCATTACCGGTCGGGCGGTTCGATGGGAATGATGAAGTTTGTTACGAACTATTTTTTTGAGCAGTTCGGTCCGGTCACTGTCAAATCGGGCAACGTCTGTTCGGGGGCTGGCGACGAGGCTCAGCTGACCGATTTTGGCGACAAAGACAGCCATGATTTTTTCGATCTTCTTCACAGCAAGACGATTGTTATTTGGGGCAAGAATGTTTACGTCAGCAGTGTTCATCTGCTACCGGTGCTCAAGGAGGCTAAAAAACGTGGTGCCCGCATGATTCTGATTGATCCGGTCTATCATAAAACGGCCACCCTTTGTGAGCACCACTTCCAGCCGCGCCCCGGGGGTGATATTGCGTTTGCGCTTGGAGTCGCCCGGTTGCTGTTTGAAAACGGCCGCTGCGATCCGACCGCCGAAGCGTATTGTGAGCATCTCGAAGAGTTTCGAGCGATGGCCTACTCACGCACGCTTAAACAATGGGCCCAGATGGCCGGCGTTGGTGTCCAGCAGATCGAGACGCTGGCCGAGTATTACGGGGATGGCCCGTCGGCAATCCTGGTTGGCTGGGGACTGCAGCGCAAAACCTATGGGTCCTCTACGATTCGTGTGCTGGACGGCTTGGGGGCCATCTCCGGAAACCTGGGAGTTGCAGGTGGCGGCGTTTGTTTTTCCAGTAAATGGCTCGGCAATTTTAACATGGATTTTCTCCAGGGTGCCAAGGGGGCGCCGCGGACCATCGCCGAACCGCTGCTGGGCCCTGGCATTCTGCAGGCTGCTGATCCGCCGGTTCGGATGGTTTGGGTGACCGGGGCCAATCCTGTGACGATGCTTCCCGAATCGTTGACCGTAAAGCGGGCACTCGAGTCCCGTGAGTTGACCGTTGTCGTCGATGCCTTTCTGACCGATACGGCCCGCTGTGCCGACGTGGTTTTGCCAACCACCACCTTGCTCGAAGATGATGACTTATTGGGGTCGTACGGTCACCACTGGATTGCCGAATCGCAGCCGGTGGTGCCTCCACCACCGTTGGTCAAAACAGACTATGAGATTGTCCAGGCGCTGGCGCCGCGGGTTGGGCTGGGTGAAAAGTTTTCCGAAGACGTCGATACCTGGAAAAAGCGGATTTTAGAACGGGTCTCGCCTGGCGGGGCGTCGCTGGAGAACGTGCGCCAAGGTCCGGTACGCGATCCACTCTCTCGCGACGTACTTTTTGCCGACCGCCAGTTTCCCACCGAAACGGGAAAGGCCAACCTGGTCCGGAAGGTGTGTGCCGAACCGCCGGTACCAACTTTAAAGCGGCCCTTGTTCCTGATGGCTTTTTCAACCGAGAAGGCACAAGCGTCGCAGTGGCTTCCGGGGACCCAGCAAGGACCGGCCACCGCCGTGGTGCATCCGGACGCCGCTGCTGGATTTGTCGACGGTGACAAAGCGCGTATCGAATCGGAGATTGCCGAGCTGACGGTCCTGCTTAAATTCGACAGCCGTCAACGTAAAGACGTGATTCTGATGGAAAAGGGTGGTTGGCTGAGCGCAGGCCGTTGTGCCAACGTACTGGTCCCTGCCCAGGCGACAGATGCAGGGGGATGTGCGGTCTATTACGACACGCCGGTGAGGTTGCTTCCGGCTTGAGGGCAACCGTCTTTCGTAGGCGGAACCCACCCCCGGCATGACGCTGCTGATTGCGACTTGACACTACCGGCACAAAACTCAACACTCACGACATGATTATTGATGCACACGTTCATATCGGCTCCAGTCAGTACGTCCAGATGGAGGCCGATGCCGAGATGTTAATTGGCTGGGCCGACCGGCTCGGCTTCGACCGGCTGTGGGTCACGCACCTGACCGCGCTGTTTTATGAAATGCGCGAAGGCAATGACCTGCTGGGTGCCGATTTGGCGCGGTACGGCGATCGGATGATCGGTTATGTGACGATTCCCACCCATCGCCTGGGGTGCGACGCCAGCGATGAGATTCGGCGTTGCGTCGAACAGTATGGAATGCGAGGGGTCAAGATTTACTCGCACCCTGATTCCTCGGTTGCCGAAGCCAGTTCGACTGTGATTTTTGAAACCGTGGCCGACCTGGACCTGGTCGTGTTGGGCCATTTCAACCAGGGGGAATGCGACCAGCTCATGCAACGGGTCCCCGAGGCCAAGGTCATCATGGCGCACATGGGGGGCACACCTTATTCCGACGGGAACTGGCACCTGGCCGTGGAGGTTGCTGCCCGGCATCCCAATCTTTATGTCGATACCGCCTCGTCGATGATCGACAATGGCATGATTGAATATGCAGTCGACCACCTGGGACCGGAGAAAATCCTGTTTGGTACAGACATGCCGGCTCTGGATCCCTGGGTGCAGCGGGCCAAGGTCGAAGGGGCCGAGATTACCGAAGAAGCAAAACGGTTGATCATGGGTGGCAATGTCGAGCGGCTGCTGGGATTATAAACAATGCGATTTGACATCAATGCATTTTTTGGACACTGGCCCTATTACCGCCTGCCGCATACGAGCGCGCAGGACGTATTGGGGCTCATGGATCGATTTCAAATCGATCGGGCTGCGATCACTTCACTGCGCGGGCTGCATGGCGATTGGCAAGAGGCCAACGACGAAACGCTTGCCGTGGCAGAGGCCCACCAGGATCGGTTTACCCCGGTTGCCTGCATCAGTCCGATGAAGGGTGGCAGTGGTGCCGTGTTACGCGAACTGGTCGAGCGGGGATTTCGTGCCGTGCGACTCTACCCGGGACTGGCCCAGGGCTATCACCTTGGCAGCCCGTTTGCCGATGAGATGGTGGCGACCGCCAGTGAACTGGAAGTCGTGACCATCGTACCGACCCGTCCGATGATGCATTTTCGCTTTCCACCCTTGCCGATTGGCCAGGTTTCGGCACTGGCGGCCCGGCACCCGGAGGCCAAGCTGGTTTTGTCGGGTCCGAATTACCTGTTGGAATTTACCAGCGCGGTCGAAGCGCTGTTGGCCTGTCCGAACTTGACGATTGAAATTTCGTGCATGCAGGGATTTGACGGGCTTGGTCAAATGATCAAGGCGGTGGGTGCGGAGCGCGTGTTGTTTGGCACTGGCTTACCGCTTCACTACGCTGCCTGTGGAGTGGCCAAGGTAGAACACACCCGGATGAGCGAAAGCGAGCAGACGGCTGTCTGCGGGGGCAATGCATTGCGACTGCTGGGGATGTAAGGTCCTGAAGTATGTAGGATCCTGAAAGTCGTGCTGCACTCCTGAGTGTCGTGTCCCAAGCAAGGGCAGGGGCCTTTCGAGTGGGACCCTGGAGTCTGTTCGAGGAGAAACAACGGATGAGCCTCTGGCGCTGGGAAGAGTGGTTGCCTGAAATACCGGTTGACGCACGCGTTGACCTGGGGGCCGGAGATACGCCGCTGATTCGGTCGGCTCGCATAGGTCCGGCAGTCGGTTTGAAAAACCTCTTTTTCAAGCTCGAAAACAGCAACCCCACTGGTTCGTACAAAGATCGCTTTGCCGCGGTGGCCATCTCAAAAATGCGCCAGCTGGGCCAGTCGCATTGTATCGCGTCGACAAGCGGCAACAGCGGCGCATCGCTGGCGGCTCACTGCGCAGCGGCTGGCATAGAGTGTGAAATTTGTGTCATTGTGACGGCGCCCTCCGGCAAGCTCGACCAAATGCGGTCGTATGGGGCCGATGTCTACAAGGTGGAGGGTTTTGGGACCGACGACCAGATGACGCACCGCGTGTTCGACTATCTCACCTGGTTAGGAGAGCAGCCTGGCGGCGCTTTGCAGATTAGTGCATTTGCCTGGAGTCCGGTTGGCATGGAGGGGGTCAAGACGATCAGCTATGAGCTTGCCGAAGCGATCGACGGGCCCATCGACCATGTTTTTAGTCCCGTCAGCGGCGGCGGGTTGACCCTGGCGGTGGCCCGCGGCTTTGAGGATTTGGCCCGCTGTGGAAAACTGTTGCACCCACCGCGGATTGAGTGTGTGCAGCCTGCGGGCAACAACACGGTGGCTGGTCCACTGCGGGAGGGGCTCGACCGCGCTGCGCCCGTCGAGTGGACCACCCAGATTAGCGGCTTGCAATGCGCCAGTATCCTGGATGGCCACGAACTGATCGATGCGGCCCGCAAATCGTCAGGCACCGGCCACCTGGTTTCGGACGAAGAAATTTGGGCTGCCCAGTCGCGCTTGGCGCGTGAAGAGGGAGTGTTTTGCGAACCGGCCGGAGCGGCGGCCCTGGCAGGTGTGCTTGGGGCGCTCGGCCAGGGGTATCTTGATCCTGAGGCACGGGTGGTTTGCCTGGTCACCGGGGCGGGGTTTAAAGATCCGCCGTCGATTGCACGGATGCTCACCAGCGAAGAGGTGCCCACGCGAAACCTGGCCGAAATGGTCACCCAGTCTGGTGCTCCCGGCCGGTTGCTGCCGGGCAGCTAAAGAGGCACCTGGCACACCCGGTGCGCCAGGTGTGCAAAACGTGATTGTCTGCCGGTCGTCTGCTTTCGGAGTTACTTGCCCGCGTACGCAACGACATCGACCGCCACTTTTCCCTCGCAGGGAAGGCAGCCGGCCAGCATGGTCCTTACCGGGTAGGGAGCGGTGAAGAACTGCTGGTACACCTGGTTGAAAACGGCAACGTCATTGCGATCAGCCAGGTAACAACGCACCTGGACAATGCTGCTTAAATCGAGTTCCGCTTGTTGAAGAACGCGCTCTACATTTTGCAAGGTCAAACGCGTCTCGGTTTCGATATCGGCGTTTACGATTTGACCGGCCTCGTCAGCGGAGAATTGTGCCGACAGGAATACATAGTCACCCGCCCGGATTGCCCGTGAGGTTGGCAAGGGGGGCGAAGAACCAGGCATCGGGTCGGATTGAATTACGGTAAACATGCGGACTTTCTCCGTTGGATCATCGGTTTGCTCCTGACAAGAGCTCAGTTTCCAGTCTAGCATGGTGGCCCAGGGATACGAATGACCACCGGTGGACCATTCGCATTCGGTGAGGCGCTTGTTGGTGCGGGATTTCTTGGGCTGCTAAAGCGGGGTACTTCAAAAGGCTGTGTGTAAAAAAATACTCATTGTGGGTGTGGGGTCCATTGGTGAACGCCATTTGCGTTGTTTCCAGACAACCGGACGATGTGAACTTGCCATTTGCGAGCCCAACGACGAATTGCGGGCGACGATCGCAGACCGTTATGGCATTTCGCACTCGTTTTCGGAAGTGGAAGCGGCGATTGCAGGTGGTACTTATGACGGGGCCGTGATTGCGACCCCCGCCCCGCATCACGTGCGGCTGGCCACCCTGTTGGCCAATCAGCAGTGTCACTTGTTGATTGAAAAACCGCTCAGCACGAATTTTGATGGAATTGACGTTTTGCGCCAGGCGGTTGCCCGGCAGTCGCTGGTTGCTGCGGTCGGTTATTGCCAGCGGGCCCATCCCGGGCTGCAGGCCCTCAAGGCACAACTCGACTCGGGCCGTTTCGGACGCCCGCTTCAGGTTCGTTTCGTGTTAGGGCATCCGTTTGCGCACTTTCGGCCCGCTTACCGGGATGTCTACTTTGCTCGGCGTGAAGATGGGGGCGGGGCGATTCAGGACGCAATGACCCATATGTACAATTCAGTCCAGTGGCTGGTGGGGCCCTGCACGCGTTTGGTGACCGATGCAACCCATCTTGCGCTCGATGGGGTCGAAGTCGAAGATACGGTGCATACGCTGGCGCGGCACGGCAATGTCATGGCGGCTTATACGCTTAACATGTACGAAGCGTCGAATGAACTTATGTTGACGGTGACCTGCGAAGCGGGAACGGTGCAGTGCGACTTTAAACGGGTCCGTTGGTCATGGGTCAGTGAGCCGGCCGGGCCGTGGAACCATCAGCCGGTAGAACTGCCCGAACGGGATACACTTTACACCGCCCAAGCCACAGGATTTTTGGACAGCATCGATGGGAAGGCGCGGCCACTCTGCACGCTTGAGGAAGGGATCGACACGCTGCGGACCAACCTTGCCTCGCTCAAAAGCAGCGACCTGGGCGAGTGGCAGCAAATCGACAGGTAGGCACTGCGAGAGCGGCCCGGGGGGAGACTGGCCCGCTGGGGGAGAGCGGTGCAGGGCCGTCTCCGGGGCTCCCGCAGGCTGGTGTAAGGTGGGAAGATGCCAACCCGTTTATGCCGCTTCTATCGACGTGGCGCGGGAAAATTCAGCGGCACTTGTTGCGGCGCACAGCAGGATAGATTTCAATGGATAAAGAGGAAAAGCCTTGCGGCAAGCAGTCCTGCTTTCCGGTGGGAGCGTAAAACCCAATTTCCCGCGACCTGCAATCATAAAACAACTAGAAGTCTTAGAGAGGATTTTCGGTGATGCGAACCTTATTGTCTCTTTGGGTGGTTTTAGTTCTCACTACTTTTTCTCCGGCCAATGAGGTAGTGGTTCCGGTCCGGGTTTCTGCTTCCTCGAACACCCCTGTACCGGAAGACCCGAAGCTGTGGCATGTCGACACGTTGCGACTTGGCGCGGTTCACTACGATCCAGACACGGGCAGCAACGCACCGTATGGACTGATCGGGCACCATCGGCGGGTCGTATCGTGCGTGGCCCACGAAGGTAACGCGATGGGGAGCGAAGGCGATTTTCCGGGCCACGAATCGTACCGGGGTGAGTCGGCGGAGCATCCCAAGCCACAGGGCATGTGGATGTCTGCCAAGGGGGACCACGAAAATGCCTGGGTCGAGTTGGAACTTCCGGAGGTCACCGACCTTGGCCAGATCTGGATCTGGAACTGGAATGACGGACCGGAAATCGGTCGCCGGGTCAAGCAACTCACCATTCAGACTTCGACCGAGACGGCCGCCGGCCAGTTGGGAAGTGTTCGTTATGACGTAGACCATGCGACGGCCAAAATGCCCGATGTTGCCCAGGTCCAGGCCCGCATGCCGGACGTGGTTTACCACTTTCGGGCCGGTACCCGATCCCGCTACGTTCGGCTACACAACATGTCCAGCTACAGTGACCCACAACTGGGTCTGTCGGAGGTGTTTATCCTGGCCCGCTCTGGCAACGAACCACCGGCCGCAGGGCAGGTGGGTCTAGTCGCTGGCGAGGTCCCGCACGCCGACCAGTCGCACTGGCAGTTGTTTCTGGACGACCACATCATCACCCGAAGTACCGGGTTTCAACGAGTGCTGCACCATCCCAAGCCGCGCGGGGTGGTCCTGAAGGCGGACCAACCGTGGGAGACGTTTGGAGTGACCCCCTGGTATGTTGGGCCCCGCAAAGGAGGAGGATACGAGTGTTACTACCAGGCACTCTACTGGATTCCTGGTGGCGGTTCGAGAAACCAGATTGCCTATGCCACGAGCGACGACGGGATCCACTGGGAAAAGCCGGTCTTGAATCTGGTTGACGGACCGACCGAGATGCATCAGCGGCCGGGTTACCCGCGGGGTATCTCCGGCGGGGAATCGAGCAAAGCCAACAATATCCTGCCGTGTGGCCATCCGCGCGACATGTTCAAATTTGGCAATGTCCGCGATCCGGCAAAGAGGTATGCGATCGGCCTGGATTTCCGTGTCAATCAACGGGTTGGCTTTTGCCGGGAACTGCCTGATTTCCTCAATAACCCGAGTGCCTGGCGCGACAACATCGACGAAGTGGGCTACAAACCGTCCCACTACAACGCCTTGGAATTCTGGGATGACCTCAACAAGGAATGGGTGGCGATGCGTCAAGCCCCCAACCATCCACCCACCCGATGCGGTGGCCGGTATGCTTCACCCGATCTTGAGAACTGGAAACTGGAACACTACATCTACCCCGATGCGCACGACAGCACCGATCCGCGTTATTTTGATGAGGTCTACGGAGTGATGGGTTTGCACATGGAAGGATTCGTGCTGGGAGTGCTTTCCTGGTTCACCGGTGACATGACACATGCAGCCAGCAATAACCATCGTGGGATCATTGGCAGGGACACCGCCAAGGGCACGAAGGAAGCCCGCATTGTTACCAGCCGCGACGGCGGAAAAACATGGGATCGGACCGTTAGCCGCGAAGCCTGGATTCCGCACGGTACCGAACAGGATAGCTACGATCGAATGATCCGTGTCGACTGCCCGCCATTGCACGTGGGCGATGAAGACTGGTTTTATGGGACTGCCTATAACAGCGATCATGCGGGGCATAACTACTACAATAACGGCCGCCGTTCGCTGATCCAGGGTGCTTTGTATGTGCAAAAGCACAATCGTTATGTCAGCCTGACCGCCGGTAACATCGAACAGATTTTGATTACCAAGCCGGTCGAAGTCACAGGTCGCACCCTGCAGCTGAACGTCGACGGCAGTCACGGTAACGTACGCGTTGGTATCGGCATCGACCAGGTGATCCCCCACAAAGCAGGTGCCTGGCATTTTAAGGCAACTATGCCGCACTACATGGTCAAAGATCGCTGGGGCGAGACGCACCTGGAAGAGGGATTTCACATTGAGGATTGCGTGCCGATCGAGTCAGACTGCATCGAACAGAACGTTCGCTGGAAGGAAGCAGACCTCACATCGCTGATGGGCAAGACGGTACGGCTTTACATCCTGGTCCAGGACGCGGACCTGTACGGATTTCGATTTCAGTAGACCGACTGTTTTTTGTTTTCGCTGATTTCCTGCCGAAACGAGGCTATCGAAATTCATGGACATCGTCCGTTGGCGGATTGTCACCATCGTCGACCGTCACGATATTGCAGGTGTCGGTTTGGTCATCGAAATGCAACTCGACCCGGCCAGCCTCAAGTTGTCGTAGCACATTCTTAACCCGCCGCTCGACGGACGAATGGTCTGTGCCATCGCGAGTCACAAATTCCTGGACAACGGTCCGGAGCGTCGCGGGCGAAAGATTTGTGTGTGGGATACGCATTGAATTAGTTTGCTGCCCGGTTTGCTGTTGTTCCTTACCTGGCCAGGTCGTGGGAGGGCTAAACGCAGGTTCGGCAACGCATTTGTTTAAGAAAAGGTGGTCGGTACGTTTCTTCGCCTGCGATGGGGTGAAGAAAAATGTCGTTCGGTCAGCGGCTCCTCACGAGAAAGTTCTCGAGCGCCGAAGGCAGAGGTGATTCAAACGTCACCGCTTTTCCAGAGACCGGATGTTTGAAGCCGAGTGACTTGGCGTGCAACGCAATCCGCTTGCGAATCCATCGCGGATGCATAGCCTTTTTGGTGTTGTAGCGAGGGTCGCCAAGAACCGGATGCCCGGCGTCCGCAAAGTGAACCCGAATCTGGTTTCGCCTGCCTGTCTCCAGGATCACTTCCACTAGCGTGGTATCGGACATTCGCCTCAGTACGCGATAATGAGTAATTGCGGCTTCCGTCGTTTGCGATGGGCGGGTGACGAACCGGTCAAGGTTCTTGCCCGTGCCTAAATGGGAATTAAATGTTCCGTCGTCGCGGGACATCACGCCAGCGACGATCGCGGTGTAGACGCGCTGCGGCTTCCGCTGTTTGAACTGTTCGATCAAGCGATCGGCAATCGGTTTGTGCTTGCCGAAGACGAGCAAGCCGCTCACTTCTCGGTCTAGTCGATGGATGACCCAAGCCTGTCGTTTTCGACGCGAATGGCTCAGGTAGATCGAAACGCGTTCAACAAGCGTGTTGTCTTCCTTACGGTTGGTTGGTACGGTCAATGAGCCGGCGGATTTGTTCACCACAATCAAATGATCGTCCTCGAACGAAATGGTGAATGTGCGATCGTCCAGGCGTTTCTTTTTTTTTTCGTGATAGCGCTGCGTCGGATCGAAGCGAATTGAAACAAGATCTCCGGCAGCGACGGAAGTGGCAGTCGTTGTGCATGGCGCGCCGTTGATCGAAACGCAGCCATGAGCGACCATTCCGCGAACCTGGCTGTGCGAGGATTCGGATAGCTGTCGGATCACAAAGTCAACACGACCGGCGTTGTCTGCGTCAACCGTTGTCGAAAGTGTCGTCATCGCCATGGAACAAGATACCTCGTTGTGAATTCAAATAGTGTCTACCTGCGTGTGCCGTGCTAGCGCAATTTTCGAACACGACAGTAGGATGATTGTCGCACTCGCCTGACCTTCGTGGTAGGTCACCAAATCTCGTTTTTCCGTGCAATACGTCGCAACGGTCTCATCTAGCCGTCTCGAAAAGCACCTCCGGTTCGGGACGATTCGTTTCTGGGGCATCGATTCCGGGATACGACCACGCGCCCGTCAGCGACTCCGTGTGGGCTGCGAGCGTATTTGTAAGCGACTTGCATACAGTAGATGAAAAGTTAACGAAAAATGAGTTCACCATCTTCGTAAACAGAAAGCCATATAAGTACTGAGAAAACAGCAGCGTAAACGCCGTTTGCCTGGTCATAGTGACCATGGTTGCATTTGATGCAAAGCAGAGCATAAGAGCCATGTGTGGTCGCCCAAGAAAATATCCGCAGCAACAATGGCCCTGAGTTCGTCGCGCACAAAGTGAAGCGTTGGCTAGAACAAGCCGGGGTGCAATCGTTGTACATCGCCAAAGGAAGCCCGCTGGGTCAACGATCAACGACGACTGGATTACAGCGACCGGCAGCTCTACTTTCCGTTAAGCTTCCAAACCCCCCAGCTTGCCTGCTCGCATTCGAGCTACGCCCTCATTTCAGCAAGCAAGGTACTCTACCCACGACTCTCTCACTCTAAACTGGGGGTGAGCAACATAAAGCTCGTAGCCGGATCCAAAAAAGCAGCAGAATCATAATTAGCTTGACGAAATTAAATGGGGTGAGTGACCTGTCGTGGAGGCAGGTCCGCTGTCTGTCTCGCTAGCTATGGTGCGGGAATTGTTGAAGTTTTAGCAATGCGGTTTTGGGTCATGATTCTAAACAAACTAAAGCATATGCGGATAAAACGCAGCGTCAGAAGGAAGTTCAAAAAACGCCTTGGTTATACGCTGGACCTGGAGGCACCTAAAACCTATTGCGAAAAAATTCAGTGGCTTAAATTCAATCAAATCGTTGATGACCAGAGGATCGTTACTCGTGCCGACAAGTACGCAGTGCGGGCGTATGTTGAGTCGAAGGGATTTGGCGAGCACCTGGTCGATCTCTACGGAAGTTGGCATAAGCCGGAAAAGATCGACTGGCAGAAGTTGCCCGATCGGTTTGTGTTGAAGTTGACCAATGGGTCTGGCGGTAGATATTGTTGGTTTGTCAAAGACAAGAAATTGTTTTCAAGAAGGCAATTTGAAAACGATGCCAGGACGGTAAGGACAAAAAAATATGGCCTAAGATATGGCGAGTTTCATTACGCAAAAATGCCATCCAGAGTAATCGCAGAAGAATATTTAGAGGGTGGGGCACACGGTATTAAAGACTACAAGTTTTATTGCTTTCACGGGAAGGTGGCTTTTTTCTCAGTGGAGCAGGGCAAAGTGGAAGGAGATCCGGTCCGTGACTATTACGATATTGATTGGAGTAGAAGTTCGGTAAGGTTCTTTGGTGATCATCCACGTCCCGAACAACCGTTCACAAAACCGGCCAACTTTGACAGGATGATTTTGATGGCGGAGACCCTCAGCTTTGGGTATCCGCATATCCGGGTTGACTTGTACAACGTCGATAGCAGGGTGTTTTTCGGAGAGCTCACTTATACGCCTGAAAACGGCTTGACGCGATGGGATCCGCCGTCGTTGGATCTTAAGTATGGGCGTCTTATGGATGTCAACAACATTAGGCACTAGTCATAACGGAGGCTGCAAATGACTAACGGCGGTTTAGGTTATTTTGTTGATAGGGTGACGTTAGAATTCAGCACATTGAAAGCTGAAAAAGATTTTTCTAAGGGCGAATTGGTGCTTGATTTGAGTGCTGCTGAGGTGTTGGCTGAACGGGACTATACTTCGATAGACCTTGGCGACAGTAACGTCTACCACCCGATGGGTCGCTATATTAATCATGCTTGCAACCCAACATCCTATGTGGATGCTGACCGCAAGGCCATCGTCGCTGTGGGCACGATCAAGCCGGGGGACGAAATAACGTTTAACTACCTGGCGTCAGAGAGGCAGATTGTCGCGCCCTTTGACTGCGCCTGCGGGTGGGTTCACTGTGTCGGACGAATTGAGAAACGTTTGGCCCAGCCGTCTGAGAGTCTACACGATATGTGGGCAAGCATTCGCAAGAGGATCAAGCGTAATGCCGCCTGACCCTTTGGGTGGGTTGCTGGGCAGGCATTTCTCGACAGTGGTAAGCCCACACCACGGCGCCTTACCGTGGCCTGCCAAGGCAGGATTCAAAAATCAAGCATTGCCGGGAAATGCTTTTCAATGAGCCCCATGTAGTAAGGCTGCAACTGCTTCCAATCAGGTGGTTCCGGCAATTTCGAGTACAGGTCATATTCATTAAATTGCTGTACCCAGGTCAACATTTCACGATCATGGTCATCACAAAGATAGTCATACTCTCCTTCGCGATGCCAGGCGTAAAACGAATGGTAGCGAATCATGCAAAGCCCAGCTTCGGGCAAATGATTCTTGAAAACATGGTAACAATATTCGTCGTGCCCCCAGGAAAGGAGCACGTTCCGCAAGCCACACCCAGCCTCATACACACCTAGCGGGTGGTTATAACGACTGTCGGCAGCATCAGGATTTTGATCGAACAACTCGCTGTAGACAATGCGATCGCTAAACTGGCATCCCACGGGAAAAGTGTCACCTGTAACAGCCCACTGTGGCTCACCAAACAGGCACAATACCTTACCCAGGTCGTGAAGTAATCCGGTCAGTACAAACCATTCTTCGTGGCCGTCAGCGCGAATCGCCTCGGCTGTCTGCAAGAGGTGCTGCAGTTGATCCAGTTCAATATCGGGATCGGAATCATCGATCAGCGTATTCAGGAAGTTGAGCGACTCCAGGACAGACATCTTGCGTCGGTGAAGGCCTAAAAATTCGCGCCGCTTTTGCTGTACAAGATCATAGGTTTGAAAATGATGATTCTGCCGGTAGAACTCGCGTATCCCGTCGCGTGGTGGAGCCGTGTAGTTGCGATAATCTTCGCGGGCCCGCGCATGAGGCTCCGGATAGACCTGTTCCTCGATAAAGTCATCCCACTGACCGAGGCCATTGAGAGAATCGCGATCGCCTGGCTGTGCATTGCTATTTACCATCGTACCCCTCGCAAGTTCGTTGGACGCCTGCACAAGAATAGCTGGGCTGCTGCGGTAAGCGCACCAGCACAACAAGACCTATTTGCCACAAGCCCATCCTGCTGTTAGTCCAGCCCGCTACGCTGAGTATAAATCGACCCTCGCAACGGGACAACAGAATCTTGACAATCACCTTCCCTCAATCGCGTGTTCTGGAAAAAGAATCGACCGCAGTTCTCTCCGAAAAAGTTGGCACCGCACGTTTTTACGGCACTGGAAAATGAAAAGTCGTTTGGCTTTCGTACGTATTTCCTGGCTGCAGAATCGTTGACGGAAAAGTTGGCTGATTGGGGCTGTCAGGAAAGTGCTGTGTCTCGAGGCAGAAACCACCTCGACGAACGTAAGCCTTGCCCGACTTTCCTCTCAGGCGACCATCCAAAAAATTACCACAGTAGAACTGCATGCCCGGTTCGGTCGTGTGCACCACAAGCAGCCTGCCACTGCGTGGTTCATAAACCCGGGCGGCCAAGGTCAATTTGCCTTCCTTGCCATCCTTGTCCAGCACCCAGTTGTGGTCAAACCCGCCGCCAAACTTCAGCTGTGGATGGTCCTTGGCAATGTCGCGGCCGATAGCTTTGGTGGCGGTAAAATCAAACGGTGTTCCGGCAACGGATTGTATTTCGCCGGTCGGGATCAATGTTTTATCGACCGGTGTGTAGTGCCTGGCATTGATCATTAACTGGTGCTCAAGGATGGTGCCTTCTCCTTCACCTTTGAGATTAAAATACGTGTGTTGCGTGAGGTTGACAGGAGTCGCCTTGTCGGTGCTTGCCCGGTAGTCCACCACAATGGTGTTGTCGTCGGTTAGTGTGTAGGTGGCCGAAATCTGGAGGTTCCCCGGATAGCCCTCTTCTTCGTCTTTTGCCAGGTAAGATAACTCAATCCTGTTTTTCGAGGGATCGAATTTGGCATCCCACACCACCTTGTCGAAACCAATGGTTCCGCCGTGCAAATGGTTGTTGCCATCATTCTTCGCCAACGAATACGTTTTGCCTTCGAGAGGAAACTCAGCGTTGGCAATGCGATTTGCATAGCGACCGACAATTGCACCAAAATAGGGTTTGCTAACTGCATTGATGTAGTCTTCGACGCGATGGTAACCCAGCGCAACGTCGTCGAATTTGCCGTTTCGATCCGGGACGATGATGGACGTAATCATGGCACCAAAGTTGGTGACCTTGATGGTCATGCCATTGGTGTTCGTCAGAGTAAATAGCTTGATGGAATCAAAATCTTCCACCTGAGACGAGTTGTTCTTCGGTGGGCGGTGAGCGTCCTTGGCGCCGACAAGCGAGGTGAAGAGAAACGCGAAGCAGAACAGCATGCCTGGAAGCACTTGAGTCATAAACCGTGAGGGGACGCGTAGCAGGGGAGATGTCATCGTTGAACTTTCGGAGGTCGAATTCGTGGGTGTGGTGACCGGGCAAATATTCTCGCCGGGGAAAACGACACAACCCCCTGGGAGGCCATCGCCGAAAATCCTGGCCCCCACAGTGTAACGACCTGGGGAACGAATTTCAAAAACGAGCCGGTGCAGCCCAGTAGCTGCCAGCCTCCCGGGAGAACTAAGAGGTGTATTTCACATGCAACTCGACCCGGTTGACCGATATCGGGTGAGCGGCCGTCGGGCCGCGGTTGGTTGTGCGAAATGCCAATTTATTGCCACCGGTCCGGAAGTGGGTTGCAATGGGCACAAAGGTCGTTATCCCCTCTTCGTTCACCTGGCCGATTTTGGCTGAAGGCTTGTTGTTCAGGAGGAGTTCCACCCTGTCGCCTTCGGTGAAATTGTCCAAGCCGACAACCATTGTCAGATCTTTTAAAACGCCCTCGGCGGATGCGCTGGCCAGGTTGTCGCCAACTGGCAACTCGGTCAGCATTGCAGTTCCGTCGTCGTCTATCATCCTTGGTAAAACATGATCCTGCACGATGCCCTGAGCCAGATCGCCTTCGCCAATGGACCAGCGGTCGATCACAAACATCTTGTCTAGTGTGGCCAGCTTTTTACGATCGCCAATCTCGGTGAAACGTGGGTCGACGTCAGCCGTTGGACCCCAGGCGGCATTACCCAGGGCGGTGGCCTTTTCGCGTTCCGGAAAAATATTGAACAAGTAGATACCATCCGCACCATCGTTCCACATGTTGGAGGCCA
>JAKVCB010000062.1 GCA_022448345.1 Pirellulales bacterium | reverse complement strand
CCGGCGATCGCCAGGATCACCCCGACACGCGTTGCCCACCGTTCCCCGCCAGCCCCACGACTCGATCCAGGTGAATTGCTATTGGCCACGATCGCTCCTCCTCATTTGACAGGTGGCTACCCGAGGGAATCCAATTTCCCAGGGGCCCTTCTTCCAACACTCCCAAGCACACAACCGGAGATCACCCCTAACCGACTCAACCGGACCTCTTCTAACGCATCAACCCCTTGGATGTCAACGTTTTACGCCACGCGATCAAATTTTACACATATTGGGTTGTCAAAACTGTGGAAACTCGTACCATGGAATGGACAGTGGCGTTAAACCCTTTGCCAGGCAGCGGATACGAGCCGTGAATCAAACTGACCCAGTGACCGATCAACAAAACCGGCTCGGCCCAGCCAATCCGGTCAAGGTTCCGCCGGCGAAACCGGTCAC
This sequence comes from Pirellulales bacterium, assembly GCA_022448345.1. GTDB lineage: Bacteria > Planctomycetota > Planctomycetia > Pirellulales > Lacipirellulaceae > JAKVCB01. The sequence goes on along the minus strand of JAKVCB010000062.1, from coordinate 20,195 downwards.
TTCGACCTCCGACAACGCGCTTTTGGACGAGATGCGGCGGACCGGCTCGGCCAGCGTGTCACAACTGGTCACCGCCACGGGGGTCACCGCCACGGCAGTCCGGCAGCGTTTGCATCGCCTCATGGCCAGTGGCCTGGTCTCTCGGGCCACGGTCGACCAAAGTTTATCAACCGCGACCGAAAATTCCTCGAACCGTTTACCCAAAAGTCGTGGTCGACCCAGTCACCGTTACTCCTTGACCGAGAAAGGGATTCACCAGGCGGGCACGAATTACGCCGACCTGGTCATGGTACTTTGGCAGGAGATTCGTTCGATCCCAGACCCCGAAATCAAGCGCGGCTTGCTTCAGCGGTTAGCCGTACGGCTGGCAGCCCACTACAAGAACTCGGTCGAAGGGACTACGATGGACCAAAGGCTGACGTCTCTGGTGGGGCTTCTGGCGGAACGAGAAGTTCCGTTCGAGTTCAACCAGTCGGAAAAACTTCCCGTGTTGACCGCACTGGCATGCCCCTACCCGGAATTAGCCGCACAAGATCGGGGCGTTTGTGCTATGGAAAAGATGTTGTTCTCCGAGTTGCTGGGAGCCTCCGTGCAATTGACCTCCTGCCGACTCGACGGAGCAAGTTGTTGTACATTTGAACCTGTGAATTCGTAAACGTGGGGACACCCTCACGTCAATCACTACCGTTACTCCCCAGCTTGAAAATAGAAAGACCTAACAATGGGGCAACCTTGGCTTGATGGCCGTTTTGAAGAAAATGTGGTCACGACCACTGTAGAGCAGGCTGTAAATTGGGCACGCCAATCGAGTATTTGGCCCATGACCTTTGGTTTGGCCTGTTGTGCAATCGAAATGATGGCAGCCGGCGCTAGCCGGTTCGACATGGATCGGTTCGGGGCGGGTGCCTTTCGTGCCACCCCACGTCAGGCCGACTTGATGATTGTGGCCGGAACGGTCACTTACAAAATGGCCAGCCGCGTTCGTCGTCTCTACAATCTCATGCCCGAACCAAAATTCGTAATCGCCATGGGGGCGTGCACGGTCGGTGGGGGACCTTATTTCAAGTATGGCTATCACGTCGTCAAGGGTGTTGACCTGGTCGTACCTGTCGATGTTTACGTCCCTGGCTGTCCACCTCGCCCTGAGGCTTTGCTCGAAGGCTTGATGCGAATCCAGGACAAAATCAAAGGCCACAAAATTCATAAGCGACCAGGATCCAGTGGTTTTGGACAACTTGGCCCCAAACTGGATGACGAACTTCCGGTCCCTCACCACTCAGGGTATGTCGAGGCACCGGCTGATATTGATCCCCTGACCGACCACCAAAAAATTAGCGGATAACCGGCTTCATAATGACCGAAACTCTTAAGATTCAAGACCTGCACGTTGCCGTCGAAGGCAAACCGATCCTCAACGGTGTGAACCTCGAAATCAATCGTGGCGAAACACATGCACTGATGGGTCCCAACGGCTCCGGCAAAAGCACGCTCGGCAATGCCATCATGGGGCACCCCAACTACAAGGTGACTTCTGGCGATATTATTATTAACGGCCAAAGCCTCCTGGAGTGGGATGCCTCTGAGCGGGCCCGAGCTGGCATCTTTATGGCATTTCAGCGGCCGATGGCCATTCCGGGCGTAAAGCTTGCTGACTTCTTGCGCCACGCAGCGACCAATGTTCGCAATCCTGATCGCAAGGAAGGCGAAGAATTAATTCCCATGCGTGAGTTCCGCAAGGACATGAAGGACAAAATGAAACAGCTGCGGATGGATACCGAATTTGCGCGGCGGTATGTCAATGACGGATTTTCCGGCGGCGAAATGAAGCGGGCCGAGATTCTCCAAATGGCAATGTTGCGTCCGAAGTTTGCAATTCTGGATGAAACTGACAGCGGCCTCGATGTCGACGCAGTCAAACTTGCCAGCCAAAGTATCTCTGAAATTGGCGGAGACCAAATGGGGATCCTGATCATTACCCATCATGACAAACTGCTCGACCACAACGCTCCCGACTTCACCCACGTCATGCTGGGTGGGCGAATTGTGGAAACCGGCGACATCAAACTCGCCCGAGAACTTTACACCGCAGGATACGACCGGATTCGTGGCTCCTACCCGGAAGCAGCCGCAATCGAGGAAGAAATGGCCAAAGAGACCCAGCCCGCAAGCGCAGGCTGATTAGCCACAATTTTTGGAGTGACCAACAAGATGGCAACCGACTTAGCATCCCCCCTTCCCGAGTCTTCCCAGGGACTTGGCGAAATTAACAAATACGACTTTCGCACGGAAACCAAGGAAGTCTTTAAAGCGGAGAAAGGGATCAACGAGCGCATCGTGGCCCAGATCTCCGAAATGAAAGGTGAACCGGCATGGATGCGGGAATTTCGCCTGGAAGCCTTTGAAATCTTCCAGTCAAAACCAACCCCCGATTGGGGTGGCGCTATCAATCTCGACTTCCAGGACATCTACTACTACCTCAAGCCCACGAACGAACAGGGCAAGACCTGGGACGACGTCCCCGACGAAATCAAGGACACGTTCGACAAGCTCGGTATCCCCGAAGCGGAAAAGAAATACCTGGCCGGGGTTAAAGCCCAGTTCGAAAGTGAAGTTGTCTACGGCTCACTGCAGGAAGACCTCGCAAAGAAAGGGGTCATCTTTACCGATACTGACTCGGCCGTTCGTGATTACCCCGATCTCGTAAAGGAGTATTTCGGCACCATTATCCCCTCAGCGGACAACAAGTTTGCCGCTCTCAATTCGGCCGTCTGGTCAGGTGGGTCCTTCATCTACGTCCCACCGGGCGTCAGCATCGAGTTCCCTCTGCAAGCCTATTTCCGCATTAATGCCGAACGCATGGGCCAATTTGAGCGGACGTTGATCATTGTCGACGAAGGTGCAGAAGTTCATTATGTCGAAGGCTGCACCGCACCGATGTATTCCAGCGAAAGCCTCCATTCGGCAGTGGTTGAGATCATCGTCAAAAAACGGGGCCGATGTCGCTATACGACCATCCAGAACTGGGCCAATAACATTTATAACCTCGTGACAAAGCGAGCGATGGCCTATGAAGACGCCTTAATGGAATGGATTGACGGCAATCTCGGCAGCCAGCTCACGATGAAATACCCAGCCGTCTACATGATGGAACCGGGCGCTCGTGGTGAAATCCTCTCGATTGCCTTTTCCTCCAAGGGTCAGCATCAGGATGCCGGGGCCAAAGTGGTTCATTGTGCACCCAACACCAAGAGCCGCATCATCAGCAAGAGCATCAGCAAAAATGGTGGCCGCAGCAGCTACCGCGGTCTCTGCCGGGTCGAAGAGGGTGCGGTTGGAAGCAAAAGCAACGTCGTCTGCGACGCGCTCATCCTCGACCCTGAAAGTCGTAGCGACACCTACCCTTACATTGAGGTCGAGGAACAGGACGTTCAAGTTGAGCACGAGGCAAGCGTGTCCCGGATTGGCGAAGAACAACTCTTTTACCTCATGAGCCGCGGCCTCACCGAAGCCGAGGCAAGTTCCATGATTGTAAGTGGTTTTATTGAACCACTCGTCAAGGAACTTCCGATGGAGTATGCCGTTGAGATGAATCGGCTGATTGAATTGCAAATGGAAGGCAGTGTTGGCTAGCCATCGCGCGCCCTCCCACTGCAATTACCTAAACTTGACACGCTTTCGCCGTTGCCAGAAATTCCATGACCACAACCCTCGCTCCTGCCGGATTCACCCAGGATACGTTCGACGCTTTTCTCGCCAGCCGGAATGAACCTGGATGGTTGACCGACCTCCGCCAGGCGGCCTGGAAGCGGTTTGAATCACTCTCCCTGCCAACCACGCGACAGGAGGGCTGGATGCGGACCGACATCCGCCTGTTGCGGTTGGACCATTACGGATTATTAGCTGACGTCCCCCACCCGGAAGAGCTCCCTCCAAGATTGCTTGCCGCCGGCGTTGAACTCGCTGGCGATGCAGTCGCAGTCAACAGCCGGCCCTTCGCGGAAGAATCCGACACCGAACTTAAAAAGCAGGGCGTACTCTTTGGAAGCCTCGACAAACTTCTGGTCGAACACGACGCACTGCTCAAACCTTTTTTTGAGCGGCACGTCGTTGACCCCTTTCAAGATAAATTTTCCGCACTCAATGCTGCCTGCTGGGGCGGTGGGATCCTGCTTTACGTACCCAAAAATGTACGGGTCGAACTTCCCCTCCATGCCCTTTCAGTCCTTACCGACGGCGGAACCGACACTGGCAAAATAATTGCCATCCTGGAATCAGGCGCTGAGGCAACCCTACTGTCGGAAACTGCCAGTACCGCCGGCGATGCCACCGGCCTCCACTGCGGTTCGATTGAGCTGATCGTTGAACCGGGTGCCCGCCTTCGGTATGTGAATCTCCAGAACTGGAGTAACAAGGTCTGGCATTTTGCCCACCAACGGGCCGTCGTCGACCGCGAGGCCCAGCTCCAATGGACCATCGGTGCACTGGGGGCCAGGCTAGCCAAGGTCAACCAGCATGTTGCCCTCGTCGGCCAGGATGCCGAAGCCCAGGTCAATGGAGTCATGTTTACCCAGGGACGACAACACCTCACTTACAACACGCACCAACACCATCAGGCTCCCTACTGCCGAAGTGACTTGCTCTACAAATCAGCCCTCCAGGATGATTCCCGGACCGTCTGGCGCGGAATGATCCAGGTCGACGAAGCTGCCCAGCGAACGGATGCCTATCAACGCAATGACAACCTGATGCTCTCCCGCGAGGCGCGTGCCGACTCCATTCCGGGACTCGAAATCGAGGCCGACGATGTCCGCTGCACACACGGTTCCACGTCAGGTCGCGTCGATAATGAACAGCTATTTTACGCCATGGCCCACGGGTACACCCGCGGTGAAGCCATTCGCATGATTGTTGCCGGGTTCTTCCAACAGGTGTTCGATCGCATTACGATCGAAAGCGTACACGAAGCGTTGGGCGAAGCTATCGGACATCGCGTAAAAAACATCGAAGAATAAAGACGATCAACCAACATTCCAACACCCCCCAGTACCCCCTTAGGGCATAAATAGTCCATGAGCGAATTTGTTGCTGTTGCCAAGTGCACCGACATTGCCGACCCGGGTTCACTTCTGGTAGAAGTTGACGAACAGCTCATCGTGCTGATTCATGCGGCTGGCCAATTTTACGCCCTCGATGATGTCTGCACCCACGACGGCGGCCCCCTTAGCGATGGCGAAATCAACGGCCAAGAGGGCACGATCGCCTGCCCCCGCCATGGGGCCAAGTTTGGCCTCGCCAGCGGAGATGCGGTCACGATGCCGGCAACCAAGCCGACCGGATCCCACAAAGTGAAAGTCGACGGCGACCAGTTGCTGATTTGCCTAAGTCAGTCATAGAATAGGTCTGGCGGCCCACGGCACTCCAGTCCGCCCCATGTTTGCCCATAAACTTCAACTCCGATTCATCCCCCGTCCCTTCGGAGCGGCTCCCGCCAGGCCGGTTCGTTGCCTACGTTGAAAGGTTGCCGTCATGCCCGTTGCCGAAGACACCGTTCGCGAAGCACTCAAGCAGGTCATTGACCCCGAACTGTTTGTCAACATTGTTGACCTGGGACTCATTTACACCGTCACCGTTGAGCCAGCAGACAACGACCAGTCTTCGGTTTCGGTCGACATGACCATGACCAGCCCTGCCTGTCCGGCGGGTCCTCAACTCCTCAGCCAGTCGAAGGAAGCGGTTACCAGGCTGGAGGGAGTTTGCGACGTAGAAATCAAGCTGGTCATGGAACCGCCCTGGACTCCCGACCGCATGACGGAAGATGCTCGCGACCAACTCGGCATATTCTGAGCATCGGAAATAAAGGGCACTACCTCGATTGTTTGCGCCCCGTTCAGGCCTGCCTATGCACCTCTTTCTTTACGAGTGGGCGACCGGCGGCGGGCTTACCCACCAAACAGGCCCGCTGCCAAAATCCCTGCTCCGCGAAGGGGCAGCTATGGTCAGCGCGATCGCTGCTGATCTTGTTACCATTCATCAGTGTCACGTCTCGACCCTGCGAGATTCTCGCGTGGCTGACCTCTGCCTGCCTGGCTGCGATGTGGTCGAACTCCACTCTCCGGCTGCCCACCGGCGAGAAATCGAGCGATTGGCATCCGCAGCAGATGGCACTCTCGTCATCGCTCCAGAGTTTGACAAGATTCTCCAGCAAACGGCCGAATGGACCACGGCTGCAGGCGGCCGCTTGCTTTCACCGTCATCCAGTTTTATCCAAGTCGCAGCAGACAAGCAACAAACCGCAGATCGCCTTGCCCGGGCAAACATTCCGGTACCGCTGGCGGTCCAACTCGAGCCTGACGAACCACTGCCCTCGGATTTCGTCTATCCAGCCGTGTTAAAACCAATCGACGGCGCCGGGTCACAAGGCATTCAGTTGCTGACCAGTCCCCGCGATACTCCGCTTCCCTATGCCTGGCGGCGACGGCTGGAACAATATCACCCCGGCTTGGCTGCCAGTGTGGCTTTTCTTTGCGGCCCCAAGGAGTTCATTCCGCTGCCACCCTGCCGTCAACTTCTCTCGGACGACGGGCGGTTTGCTTACACAGGGGGTGAGCTTCCTCTAACCGCAGGCCTGGCCGAGCGGGCCATCGGCTTAGGTCGGCGTGTGCTGAACTCGATGCCAACGGCTCACGGCTATGTCGGAATCGATGTCCTTTTAGGCGGCGATCCGACTGGCTCTGATGACCTTGTCGTCGAGGTGAATCCCCGCCTCACCACTTCCTATGTTGGGTACCGGGCTGCCTGCCAGACAAACCTGGCAGAGGCGATGTTAGCCGTTTGCGAGGGACGGGAAGTGACGATTGAATTCTCCGAGCAGCCCATTGCTTTTGACTCCAAGGGAAATACAAGCAGCGGGTGAAGCATCACGACCGGCAGACACAACAAGCCTGTCAGTCGGGCCCCGGATTTTTAAGGCGAAATGGGGATATACTTGTTGTACAACTCGGCATAGTCTTCGCGCACGGGACTGAAAACATCCAACACAACCGCCGGCCCCCCCACTGCAACAGCCCGGTGGGGAGTATTTGGCGGAATAATAAACATAGCACCAGGTCCCACAACGCGAGTTTCGGTTCCGATCGTTAATTCCACCCTTCCTTGAAGCAAGATACCCCCTTGCTCATGCGGATGATCGTGCAAAGGAACCTCCGCATCTTCCTCCATCTCCAGGTAGGAAAACATCAGGTTCTCGCCAAAAGGAGTCCGCATCTGGCACCCTGGCACAATCTTGAGCGGCTCGATCTGGTCTATATCAATAAAGGGCATCACCGCACCTATGGATAAAAGGGATTTTCTGCTGCCTGGCCTCGCTGGCCTTTGTTGGGCACATTTTAACAGAATCGTCTGGTAGTCCAGGGGGTTTGGTTTTCTAATGGGAACCTTGCCAGCTACCTCAATCAGCTTGCCACCTTGGCCCGGGTTACCTACATGACACTCCTCGCTCTTGACATCGGAGGCGCTAATTTAAAAATTGCCGATGGAAATGGCTTTGCCCGCACTGAGCCTTTTGCGTTATGGAGGTATCCGGCAAACCTGGCCAGTGCCATCGAGCAACTCATCACCAAAGCACCGTCAGCGGAGCGGTTTGCCGTAACCATGACTGGCGAATTGGCCGATTGTTTTACGTCCAAAGAAGAAGGGGTATGCCATATTCTCGACGCAGTCGACGCCGTTGCTGAGAATCGTCCGGTTCAGGCCTACCTCTCCAATGGACTTTTCGTCGACACGACCACCGCACGCCACCAACCTCTCCTGACCGCCGCGAGCAACTGGCATGCACTGGCCACGTTTGCCAGTCGTTTCCTCCAAAGTCCATCCGGCTGGTTAATCGATGTCGGGTCTACCACGACCGACCTGATCCCTATTACCGCCGGAGGCCCAACCACCTCTGCAACCACCGACCTGGAAAGACTTGCCGCCGGCCAACTGGTCTACACCGGCACCTCGCGCAGCCCCATTTGTGCGTTGGTGCGAGAACTTCCCTGGCGCGGACAATCCATCCCAATCGCCCAGGAACTGTTTGCCACCACCTTGGATGTTTATCTCATGACGGGCGAAATCCCGGAAAACAGCAACCATTTGCAAACCGCCGACGGTCGCCCGGCAACTTTGACTGCAGCTCGAGACCGGCTGGCTCGTTCGGTTTGTGCCGACCGGACCATGTTCTCTGATGACGATGCCCTTACGGCAGCCAGGGAAGTTCGCCAACAACAGGTCCGCCTGCTGGCCCACAAAATTCGACAGCTCTTTTCCCAGCAAGACAACTTTGCCCCGGAGGTGATCCTCAGTGGCAGCGGAGAGTTTCTGATCCGAGCCGCGCTGGACGAATTGGGGCCACCCCCCAACCTGGTAAGTCTTGCCGAACAAGTAGGCCCGCTTTCCAGCACCTGTGCAGCCGCCCATGCCGTAGCCGTACTGGCACATGAGGGAACCTGACTCATGAGTCCCCCTGCAATCCACGTCACGAAAATAGGTGGCAGCCTGCTTGACCTATCCGACCTGCCAACCCGCTGGCGGCGATGGCGGGATCCACAGAAAACAATACACCATGTGGTCGTCGTTGGTGGCGGAATACTGGTCGACGCATTGCGACAACAGGCACTCCACCGTTCCATCAGCGACGATCTTGCGCATTGGTCCGCAATCGACTTAATGGCCGTCAACACAAGGCTACTTGCCTCCCAACTTGTCGAGCACCCTATTTGCGCCGCCGGACCACAGCTCGAAGACCGTTTAACCACTGTCGGCGGAACGTTCATCGATGTCCCGCACTTTCTCCGGCACGTTGAACCTCTTCAGCCGGGAAGCAAACTTGCGGCCAACTGGGATGTCACCAGCGATTCGATTGCGGCGAGGCTGGCTGTCAGCCTCCATGCTGAGAAACTTGTGTTCTTGAAATCAAGCAGCCCACCACCCGTCGCTAGCCAGCCGTTGAAGCACTATGCAGCAACTGGCTATGTCGATCCTTTTTTGCCGCGCCTGGCCAGCGAACTCCCCCCACTGGAGTTTGTCGATTTTCGCGCCCCTTAGCCTGGACGCCTGCCAACAAACGGGCCTTTGCTGGTTCCTCCGCGACCGGGAATTTATTGCCGCGTCGACACTTTGCCGCCAGAGACTTTTCTTGAGTGTGGTGCAGGCCGATGCGCTGCCGGAACGGTTGTGTGGCTTTCCCGAACAAGACCCGCCTCAGGCGTGCGACTGGTGCTGCCCACCGATTTCCAGCAAATCTTCAAACAGGCCGGCAACAGCAACAGATCCCCAAGCAATGCAGCACACATGGTAACGGTGGTCAGCTCTGCAAAACGTCGTGTCGGCACAAATTGCGAAAGATGGACAACCGACAAACCAATCACAATTAATAGGCTCGTCAGCATGATTGCCCGACCGGTGCCGAGACAAGTTCGACGGACAATTTCGTCCGCGGAACCTCCTTGCCTGGCTTCATCGCGGAATCGGGCCAGAAAATGAATCGTGTCATCCACGGCAATCCCCAAACTGATGGCAAATACGATCACATTCCCAGTGCTCATCGCATAGCCGCTAAAGCCGAGGCCAGCCATAAGCCCCATATATCCCAACGTGACAATCAAGGGCGTCGTGTTGGGAAGCACTGAGGCGATCGCCAGCCTGAGCGAGTGAAAAAGGACCGCGATCACGACAAAAATGACTGCAGCAGCACCCACGAGCGAATAAAACAAGTCCCCAATAAGATCTCGCATTGCCATGCTCGAGTAATAGGAATCGCCCGTCAGTCTTACCTGAATCCCTGATTGCTGGGGAAAGATCACAGCCAGCTTCTTTTTGATCTCGTCGTAGACTTCGCGCGCGCGACGAATGCCAATGTCACGAACGTGTACCGATATCCGTGCATGAATCCCATCCTCGGCGATGTAATCGCGATATCGATTTGTTTTGGAATTTTTATTGTCGCCCAGTCGCGTGTGCGCGTCCTGCAATCGGATCGTGGTTTCCGATCCTTCGACCGCATCTTCGGTAGCTGCGTCACCTTGAAAGCGAGGCTTGCCTGGCAAGGCGCGATCCATCTCGCGATACAAATCAACGTACGACCTTACTAAAGTGACCTCTGGCAACGACCGCAAATAGGCGGTTGCCTCCGCGACGCGGAAGAAGGCATCTGCATCCTGAAATTTCCCTTCAGTGTCGGCCGTCAGAGAAAGTTCCAGTGGCATAAAACCACCCAGCTTATTTTCCACCAGGTGCATCGTCTGAACCACCGGGTTATCTTCGTCATAGGTTTCGATTAACTTCGAGTCAATCACCACGTTTTGGGCCAGGGTCACGACACCCACCATGATCCAGGCTGCGCCGGCAAGCACCACGTAAGGCCGCCGGGTGGCAAAGCCACCCATGGCAGCTGCAACTCGAGCAAGAAAAGAGTTTTCACGAGTTACACTCTCGGCCACCTTGCCTGCTCGAGAGGATCCAAAATCTGGCGCCCGCAGCAAGGGCATCAACACCCCTGCCACCAGCATCGTGGCGATATAAATGAAACCCATTCCAATCGCCGCTTGCCAGCCAAAACCGGAAAGAACTTCAGCATCTGCCACGAGGAGGCTGAGAAAACCAATCGCAGTGGTCATGCAAGTAAGCAGACAGGCTGACCCCATATGCCTGAGTGTTCGTCGCGCAATACCCTCTCGGTCACCCGGCGTGACCAGGGACTGCTCTGAAAAATAACTGACCACGTGGACACAGTTTGAAACACCTACAATCATCAACAAAACTGGCAACACGTTGGTGACGATATTCAGCGGCTTGCCCAGAACAGCCAACGTGGCCATGGTCCAAAGAACGCCAATGCCAATCGCGATCCACGGAATCAACAACCCGGAAGGACGTCGATACATCAAGAGGAGTATGCACAAAAACAGTCCCGCGCAGGTCGGCACAATAACTGCCTGGTCCGATTGCAGTCGCTCAGAGATATCAAGCCGAATCCACGGAAGCCCAGTCACATGGAGTTCATAGCCTGGAGGAAACGGTAGTTTCTCAAGCTCTCCCTCAACCGCCGCAACCACTTCCTTCACTTCGCTCACTTCATTGACGCCATCTGAAAAGTAGGCGACCACCGCGGCACACTGGCGATCCTTACTGACCAGCATGCCATTAAGCATAGGGGTATCGGCTACTTTGGCGCGAATTCTGTCGAGTTCTTCTTTGTTAAGTTCCGTGTCAGGCCGTACGACTGGCACCATCATCACGCGAGATCGGCCCAGAGCGCGGACCCGGGGAACACGAACCGTGGACAACCCTACAACCCGCTCGACATTGGAAATTTTCTCCAATCGCGTGGTCAACTCTGTTTGCCATTTAATCGCACCCGCAGAGAGAACATCATCATCTCCGGTCGCTTCGAGTACGACCATCACGAGATTGTCCTCGTGCGTGAACGTATCGTTGAACTGCTTGTTGAAAGCCAGCTCTTCCTGTTCACCGTAGAAAAGTGCTTCGACTTTAAAGTCGAACTTCAGATTGCGGGAGAGCTTCAGCGCCAGCAACGTCACCGCCACCAGCAACACGATGACAATCCACCGCTGTTGGACAATAGTATCGGCGAGGCGCGAAAACATGAACGAGCGAACAAGCAAACCGGCTAGGCGGAACTTGCTACACCGGGGTCAATCTCTAGAAAACTCATGACAAACTTCTTCTACAACCGCGCTATTTGAATCGAACCGATCGTCTGGCCCCGTACAACCTGTCAGGAAACCACAGATGGCCAAAAGGGCTCGCTCGGCGAGTGCAAATGGCCAATCTCAAAAGGTGGGCTGAAGCTAACAATGGTACCAAAACAGCTAAAACTTGTCCACGCACAGAACGGCTCCCTGCCTTAATTACGCGGTCAATCGGCCTCCTACCAGGAACGGTGGCGAGGCTCTACCCCGGCATAAAACGAGTCTCCCGCCCGCATTTAACCCCCATGCTACCCAATCTCGCACAATGAAAGATCGCCTTGGTATTCAGCCCCCCCCACCCTCTCCTCCCCTTGACACTTTTACTCGAAAAAAACCTCCGGGGCGGCCATCGCAGATATCGTCCACCGGGCCAACGGTGGTTCAAAACCACCTGGCCTCAACACCCGCTTTTCCAGCCCAGCCCAGCCAGACTCACGGGGCGGTCGCCAGCAACTGCAAATTGCCCTCACTCCCCCGCGGCCAGCGAACCAAACGGCGCAAGGATCTACCCCGAAAACAAATTTGGTTAATCCGGCTCAACAACAATTTTGTGGATGATTCAAAATCCCCGGTGTAACACATTTCTATTTTCGGGTTCATAAAACCAACGGCCGAAGCGATGTTGCTAGTCACATGAAACAGTCGCTGGCAACTTGCCAGCAGTAGCACGTCGGAGAGAATATCTGCGCCCAGTTCGACCGCACCTATTCGGTCAAAGTGCAGTTGCCTGGCATCCTTACTCAGAACCCGCCGTACGTTTTCCTGAAAAATGACCGCCTTGCCGAATTCGGCACGCATCTCCTGAATAACCTCCTCCTGATCGGTCGCAAGGAAAATCACCGGAACCTGCTGGCCGTACTGTTGTCGAATGGCTGCTACAAAATGAGGCACTCCGTAGACATGCTTGTTGATTTGTTCGACCGAGTGGCCTGCGTGTCGAATATGTACGCCAATACAATCGGATCGATTTAAATACTGACGGCGAAAAGATTCGACCCTCTCCATAATCCCAGGCCGCGGTCGAATATACCTCTTATAAACTGCGTGGTACTTCTCGCGCCAACGCTGGTTATTAAGTGAGTAGAGCCTGCAGGCCCGTTTACCCCACGCGCGATACGTGCCAAAACACATACCACAATGGTCAATCTCCCAGATATCGCGCTGCTGATAGTGAATCGAGCGATTCGGGACAAACGGCAACGGTTCAAAAAAACGATTCCACAGGTTCCCATCGGCTGGCGCACCATAGGGAAACTGGGTTTGCCTGACGACCACTCCATCACGAACCACCTGATTGGCCTGCCAATTGACAACGCCAATATCGTCCTGGCCCACCGTATTTGCCAAACGATTAATGACACCGTTAAAATTCGAGAAAAAACCGGCGTCGCGGGCATGAATTACATATCGAAAGGGCATATCTCTCCCCTTAGTACAACTGCCGGAGGTGGATCATGATTGGTGCCACCACTCTTGACCTCCATTCCCATTTGGACCACCGGGACGGTTCAAAGACTGAAACTAGAAAGTCTCGACGATCACAGCTAGTGCGAGTAGTACAATTCGTGCCTCGTCTACTGAAGATCACCAGAGCAACTGCCCACATCGCGGGGTTTACCCCCCCCACGCGAGGCCAAAACTTCACAACCCTCCCGCAGCAACCAGGCAACCCATTCGCCGAGTTGTCCAGGTCGAGCCTATCCCTCACTCGTGGATTATCAAACACGGGTGCCCATCTGACAGCGGGCCGCTGGTTCATCACTCGCATCGGTCGACCCTATTTGTAGAAGATGGCCAACCAAATCGTCGCCTGGTCCGGGTCGGTCCAGGCAACCCGGTGGCGGGTATGGGCCGGAATGTTCAGATGATCCCCCGGACCAAGCTGCGTGGACCGTAGCTCCCCACCCGGTTGTTCGAGAACCACTCTTGCAGCCCCTGCAAGCACGACCACCCACTCACTTTCCTTTTGGTCATACCAAAACTCCTCTCTGGACATGTGGCCTCGCGATACAATGCGCTCAATCCGGACCACATCTCCCGCCACAATCGGCTGGACCAGTTCATGACGCAACTCCTCCGGAATCTCGGAAAACAAATTTTTTACCACGAAAGGCTCTCCTCACGTCCAGCCACAGTCACCTACGATCGACCCAATTTATGCGTCCGCATGCCGAGCAACCAACCTTCTACGGTTGCCATTGGTCTCGGTACAGCCATTGAGCTTGATCGAACAAACGATGGATGCCTGACCTAGGCTTACAGCCATCACCCGGTCCTTGTCCTGCAAAGTCCGCCTGCAGGCATTACACCACCCGGACCGAGGGTTACGATAGACTTATTGAAGCCAAATTCCGATTAAGGTAAGATAAGGCCCAGCTTACAGTGAAGGGATAGACAGACCGGTGTTTCTTGACTTGTTGCGGCTGCTCTCATCTTCTTCGGTAGGTTCCATCATTCGCCTGGCATTTGCCTGGAGACCCAGCCATGAACGACCCGGCGCCCCAGCCCAGCAGTACACCCGGCACCATGCCCAAACGGCAGGCCGCCTTTCGTGAAGACTTTCGCGGGCGGATCGCCAGGTTTTACAGTGGGCCGCTGCACGTGCTAATGATCTTTGGCATTGGCATTGCCGTCATTTGGTACAGCGTGCAGCACCTCAACAACCCGCGGTGGTACGCCTGGCTGATTGTGCCGGTTGTTTTTCTAGTGGCCAACCTGTTCGAATGGTGGATTCACCGTTTCGTCATGCATCGGCCCATCAAGGGATTCAATAATTTCTTTATGGCCATCTATACCCGGCACACCTTGGCTCACCACCAGTTCTTCACCGATCACGAACCGACCGTCGACAGCAACCGTGATTTCCGGATTGTCTTTTTTCCACCGTATGCCCTGGTCACGTTTATTTTGATGGCCATTCCGCCCACCTGGATTCTCATCTCTGTGGGCCTGCCGAACATGGGCTGGATCCTGATGATGACCAGCGTGTTCCTTTACCTCAACTACGAACTCTTCCATTACAGCTGCCATGTGAAGGACGACCGACTGGCCAAGCGGCTACCTTTTATTAATACCATTCGCCGACACCATATCGCCCACCACGATGTGCATATCATGATGGAAAAAAACTTCAACCTGACTTATCCATTCGCCGACTGGCTGTTTGGCACATCCGACTTGAACCGAGGCGTACTTGGCCACCTGTTTAATGGCAATTCAACGGCGCATGTCAAACAGAAACAGCGCAAGATTGTTGGCGCCACAGACGATCCCCAGGCAGGTGTTGCACGCACCGAAACGTCGCCAACCTCCTAAACACACTTCTTCCAGCGCCCATGGCCACAACACCCAGAAAAATCAAACGCTCCTCCGCATCGCTGACCGGCGGCTTTGTGGTCGCCTTTGCCGTGATTGCCCTGGTCGTGTTGATCACCGGTCAGCTGGACGTCTGGCAGACTTCGACCCGCTGGATTGTCGCATTGGTGCTCGGAGGCATTTTGGGCGCCTGGGTGCGAATCGCCGATTTATAACGAAAGCGATCACCATGAAGGTCTATGAAGGCGGGCGGTTCCTGGAAGGGGCAAGCGTGACCGTCAACGGCAGTCCACTCGACGCCCGCTTCGACTTGAAGATCTTTTCCACCGCCGGGTTCGAATGGACCTACGAGGGTGCCGGGCCCCGCCAACTGTCGCTGGCCCTGTTGGCAGATCACCTTGGCGACGATCAACAGGCGCTGGCCCACTGCGAACAATTCATGATTGACGTGGTTGCCAATCTCGACAACTCCTGGCGACTCACGAGCGAGACCATTGAAGCGGGCCTTCAAGGAAAGCTTTAAAGTTCCGCTTCACGAAAACCTTTGAAGCAGGGCTTCAAGGAAGGCTCTAAAACGCCCCTTCAAGAAACACTCTGAAGCGCCCCTTCACGGAAAGTACCTTGCCGCATCGCACTGACCTTTAATTTTACTTTTCAGCAATCCACGGAACCCTCCCATGAGCGCACCTGAAACCCAAGCGGCCCCCGAACGTAAAAAACGTTCCATCACAGAAATCCGCGATTCCAAAAAGACGGGCGAAAAGATGGTGTACATGTCGGTCCCCGATTACACGTCCGCCTGCTGGGCCGAAAAGGCGGGCGTCGATGTGGCCGTTGTTGGTGACAGCCTGGCAATGGTCGCCCACGGCCACAGCAATACGATACCCGCCACGATGGACATGATGACCATGCACTGTGAGGCTGTTCGCCGTGGTGCACCCAACACGTTTGTCCTGGGCTGCATGCCCTACCAAAGTTATCACACAGTCGACTTGGCGCTCAAGAACGCCACGCGCATGATGCAGGAGGGAGGTTGTGACGCCGTCAAGCCCCAAGGCGGCAAGAGCCAGGCCCACATCCTCAAAGCGCTTATCGATGCGGGAATTCCCACCGCTTCCCATATTGGCCTAACCCCACATACAGTCGCCATGTTTGGTGGCTTTAAGGTCCAGGGACGCACCGCGGAGGCTGCGATGAAAATCCTGGACGACGCCCTGGCCATCCAGGAGGCGGGTTGTTTTATGTTGGAATTCGAAGCCGTTCCTGACCGGATCGCAGAACTTATTTCCAAGCAATTGGAGATTCCCACCATCGGTATTGGTGCCGGCCCGGGCACGGACGGCCAGATCCTTCTTTGCTACGATCTGCTGGGCGTCTTTACCGATTTCAAGCCAAAATTTACCAAACGGTTCGCCAATCTGACCGAGGTTGCGGTCACCGGAATCGAACAATACGTGCGCGAGGTCAAGGAGGGCGTCTTTCCCGACAAAGACCACAGCTACACGGTCAAAGACGCAACGTACGAGGAGTTTGTCCAAAGAGTTAGCGAACGATTCAACTAGCTCGCGTTAGCCGAGCGCCCCTGCATCCTAATGGACCTGTTAGATAAATCGCTTGACGACAGCTGTTTTCCTTTTGGCAAATCACAAACTTCATCATCGCTCCTACCAAACGACAGCGTCTCACCCGCTGGAATCACCGCATGTTCCACAAGCGCGGCTTGAATTAAACCGCAACGTCGTTCTCGCGATACTCGGCACCACGCAAAAAGCGACTCAACACTTCCTTTGCCGTTTTCGCTCCGTTGCCAGCCGCCAACCGCCTGAGTAGAATCAGCCCATTGCAGTCGGCGCGTGCTGCCGTGCCCTCTCGGCCTTAGCCTTTGGGCACAACACCCATCCATACCCAGGCACGCCTCGTCCGCGCACCACTTGGGTGTGCCCAACCTACCCGCTTACCCTGATAAGGTTTGCCGCATGGACAGCCTGGCACCTGGTGTTTGCCTGCAGAATATCTCCAAGAGCTTTGGGCCTCACATCGAGGCGGTAGCCAGGCTCAACCTTGAACTTCCCGCAGGGCGCTTCACAGCGCTATTGGGCCCGACCGGCTGTGGCAAGACCACCATTTTGCGGATGATCGGAGGGCTGGAAACGCCCGATGGGGGAACCATTGAGTTCACCCCGCCCTCCCCTGCAGTGGGGTACTGTTTTCAGGAACCGCGGCTACTTCCCTGGCGGGATGTCCATGCGAATGTTGCCCTGCCACTCGAGTTGGCCCGGGTCGATCCCACACAACGCTCCGAGGCGGTTCGCCGTGCCCTTGAGCTTGTCGGCCTGACCGACGCGGCCGACCGACTTCCAGGAGCCCTATCTGGGGGCATGCGCATGCGTACTGCCCTGGCCCGCACCCTGGTTTCACAACCACAACTGCTTCTCTTGGATGAGCCGTTTGGTGCGCTGGACGAAGTGACCCGCTTACAACTCGAGGAAGAACTAGTTGGCCTGACCCGCGACCGGAATGTCACCACGGTTTTGGTGACACACTCAATCACCGAAGCTATTTTTCTGGCCGATCAGGTGATTGTGCTTTCGAGCCGCCCGGCAGCCGTCAGGAAACGGTTTGAAATTGATTTTCCGGTTCGCGACGCAAACCTGCGAACCACTTCCGAGTTTGCCTCCCTCACCGGCGAGGTCTATGCGGCCTTGCGAGAAGGCATGGAGAGTGGATCATGAATACCCTCGGGCGCCTGTGGTACGTGCTGTGGCCTCCCCTGCTGATTGTGGTTGTTTTGATTGCCCTCTGGCAACTGGCGGTTGTCCTTTTGGACATCCCGGAATTCCTGTTGCCCGCGCCGCTGGAAATCGCCCAGGCAATTGCGCGAGACCCCAACCGACTCTTCGCTGCAGCGGGTCGCACGGCGATTGCGACGATCGCCGGATTCGCCTGCTCGGCAACGCTGGGCGTGCTTTTTGGCAGCGCTCTTTCACTGATACCATTGGCCCGCCGCGGGGTCTATCCGCTCACACTTCTCTTGCAAATGGTACCGCTGGTAGCGATTGCCCCGATGCTCGTAGTTTGGTTCGGGTATGGCAAGCCAAGCGTGATTGCCGCCGCCTGTATTGTGTCGATCTTTCCCGTGGTTGCCGGAACGCTCGACGGGCTGCAGTCGGTCGACCCGGGCCTGCGCGAACTTTTTCGGATTTACGGCGCCGGTCGCATCCGCACCTGGTGGCTGCTGGGATTTCCCGCTTCGCTTCCGTCGATTTTTACCGGCCTTCGCATTGCCGCCGGGCTGTCGGTCATTGGTGCGATTGTGGGAGAGTTTGTGGGCGCGTTTGGGGGGGACCGGGCACCCTTAGGGGCGGTCATTACCAGTGCCTTGCGACAAAACCACACCGACGTGGTCTTTGCAGCCATTGTGCTGGCTGCCATGCTTGGTTTTCTGTTGTTTGGCATCGTTAATTTTATTGGCTGGGTCACTCTCCGCCGCTGGCACGCCTCGGCCCAATAAGTGCGACTGGAATCGACGCCGTCAAAATCGGCGCAACAGAAGGAGACAATCTTGATCTCACGCTTACCAACCACACTGCTTGTCGGCCTGGCGCTTTTGGTGATTGGCTGCGGGCAGGACAAGTCCCCCCACTCCACCGGTGGGCTGACCAAGGTGCGCGTACAACTGAACTGGTTTCCAGAACCGGAATTCGGCGGGCTTTACGCCGCCCATCAGCTCAACTTGTTTCGCCAGGCGGGACTGGACGTCCGGTTAATCAAAGGGGGGCCCTCGGTACCGGGTAGCCAAATGGTGGCTCAAGGTACGGTGGAGTTCGCTGTTATCGCCGGCCCCCAACTCGTCACGCTCAGAGCACAGGGCGGAGGAGCCACGGCCGTGTTTGCGACCTTTCAGAAATATCCTCGGGCCATCATCGTTCACGATTCTTCTCCCTTCGAGTCGCTCGAGCAACTGTGGGAAAGTGACGCAAAAATCATGGGGAACTCTGGCCTGGCGTTCATGCAGTGGCTTGAGCATTGCTACGGCAAACCACGGGCGACCTTTGTGCCCTACAGCGGTTCGATGGCACCGTTTATCGCAGACAGAGCCCAAGCCATGCAGTGCTTTGCCACCGCCGAGCCACTCCAGCTTGAAATCCAAGGAATTGCCACCCGCACATTTTTAATTGCCGACACCAATTACAATCCCTACGCTGGCGTAATTGCTGTCAACGACAGGTTTTTAAAACAACACCCGGAATTGGTTAGCCGGTTTGTAAATGCCTTGCGCAAGGGATGGCGTCACTATCTCGATTCTCCCGCCCGCACCAACCAACTGCTTGGCCAACTCAACACGGACATGACTGGTCCGCTCATGGAGCAGGCAGCAGGTGTGCTGCCCGGCTTCCTCGAATCGGAAACCACCCGCCGCCAGGCACTCGGCTGGATGGAAGCCCAGCGGTGGGAAACTCTCACTAACAAAATGGTCGAACTGGGCGAACTCACCCCCGAAGGCAAAGCCAAAGCGGGCACTCTGTTCTACAACCCACCGCTAGTGGAAACCGCTGGTCCCTCCGCCGCCGGCGCGCTACAGCCAGACGGCGCCAATCCCTAAGCCAAACCGCTCTGGCTTGAGGCTGACCGACGGCACTGGCCAATTGCTGCCCCCGGCCAACTGCCTCCGACTTTGGATCCCCACCTCCCCCGCGAACCTGGGGCAATCGCAATTGCGACACACCGCAATTCGAGCCCCAAAAAGAAGCAGGGGCTCCACTCCCAGAAAATGTTATTTTCCGGAATTTTACTGGGATTTTTATTGCCGCCATCCAAAACTCAAAGGCGTAGAGCCTGTTTTGCAGAATTCGCGATCTTTATGGCTTGTTACCACAAATCCAGAAACTATCATGGAGTTTTTCATGTGGAAGGGAACTTTACGCATAGGGATTGCGGCTGTTCATAACAAATGAAAATTCTCCGAGGTCCATAAACATGGCCCTCTCTTTTGTTTTTTTGGGTTCGCGGCCATAGAGATCGCAGCATGAGTCGACAGTTTGCCAATCCGGGAGATGCAGCTGGCCGCCTGCGCAAAAAGAACCGCCGGCGTCAGTTCGAGACGCTCGAGTCCCGTGTGATGCTCGCTGG
>JAKVCB010000061.1 GCA_022448345.1 Pirellulales bacterium | reverse complement strand
ATCGGAGGGACGTGTTGAGGCCGGGAGCCTGACGTTGTCGCTGATGTGCAAGATGTCTCGTGGTTGCACCGGGTGAATTACAATCGCATCGCCTTTGTGAGATACGACGCAGGCGAAATTTCCCTGCTCGACAAACACGACCTGCGCTGGAGTATTTCCCGTACGGACCTCGGAGATTTTTTCAAGAGACAGGCCGTTCAGCTTATATAGGAACAGGCGAGCAATGGGCGATCCGAAACCGCGATCTCCACACGCGATGAGTTGTGTCCCATTTCGGATAAACTGAAGGCCTCGAATCTGATACGGTGTGCCATCTCCTGTGACTTCACGATAGGTCGAGTAAATGTCTTCGACGGCATCGTAAATCCAAATGTAACCAGTTTCAGCATCACTGATCGCCACCATGTGATCCGCATGAACATCCATGTCGTCCGGTCGCGAATCCCCAAGTCGCACCCTCTTGATGACCTTACCCGTTTCCAAATCGACAAAAGTCAAACCTGAATCACCCTCTTCAGCAACCTCTCCTTCATCGGTCGCGATTCCAAGGAAACCATCCTTCGATTCTACTTCCACAAAATCGTGGGCACTTGCTCCGACCTTGGATTCCCATGTTGGATCACGTTTTCCGGTTTTCGCGTTGATCCGACGAATGGTACTGTATTCCTCCTCTTTGTCATTTTGGGAGGTAATATATATCCACTTTCGATCTCTCGAGTGTGACACTCCAAACGGCCTTTTTGCAAACCCGGTCAGGAACTCATGACGTCCTAACAGGGAAGCAATGAACTTGTGAAAATAGCCCTTCCCACTGAGAAATTCCTCCATACTTGTTTTGCAAATTCCTGAATGTGTCGTTCCTGAAACCGTCTGTTCTTTCGCGTCAGGAAAATGGCGATACTTTTGCCCTTTGACCACAACCAGATTCTGCGCTGTTTCATCGGACTCGAAGATCCAAGCACGTTCCTGGAAGTATCGCCGAGCATGGCCTGGATGCTCCGCGAACGCCCGGATCCAATCCTCATGTAACTTCTGGTGAAATTTGCTACCCGCCTGGAGTTCAGAGGTCTCAGACTCCAGAGCAAGCAACCATTTTGCCGTCGCATTTTCGTCTCTGAGTGTCAGACCATCATGGGGAGTATCCATGTAAATGATCGCTTTTAGTCGCGGCAACTCATTGGTCTGAGAATGTTTGTCGAGGCTTAGAATTTCATCCAGGATAGCTCGTTGAATCACAAGCCCTCCCATACTGTGAGCGATGACATAAATATTTTGATAACCGCGACCAATCGCCTCGTTCTTAAATGGCTGTTTGAAGCGACTCACAGCGCCTTTGATCGAGCGGCCATGGCCAAGCCCGGTCGGATAGGACAGCGACATTATGTCGAATTGTTGCAGCCAAGCGAGGTCTTTCCTTTTATAGGGTCCCTGGCACAAGCCCTCGATGGTCTCTCCCCAGGTTGAAAAAGGGTGTCCATTGTACCCATGGATAAAGACCAAAAGGTTTGAATTACTCGGTCCTTTGTGATTGATGTGTCGAACGAGGAAACTGACGAGATGTCGATCCAGGATGTCGATCTCAATATTTTCTGAAGCAACATCAAGTTTTTCAATTCTGTCGAGAGTCCTTTTTCGCTCCAAAAGGGGTTCTAAAAAGTAGCTGTAACCGAGGAACCCGAAAAAAGCGATTCCAAAACATGTGCCCGCGATGACGAGAATTTTCTTCATGCCAATGCTGGTCTCTTACGGCTCATGACCCTGATCTTCAATCCAGACAAAAGCGTCGACTTACGCAGCGTCTCTGGTTCAAGCATCACTTGAGAAGGTCTATGATAAATTCTGGCGGGGAATGGGATGATTCAGATAGTGGCGAGTACAAGAAAGAGCCCCAAAGCGTAAACCACAACAACGCCAGGACCCATGAAAAGTGAATACCCACGCCAACGAAAAAGACTTATGAAGTGGGCACGACAGAACTCGAATCTGTGACCTCTTGCATGTCAAGCAAGCGCTCTAACCAACTGAGCTACGCGCCCAAAGCGATGAATCGTGAAGGCTACGGAAAAATTTGAAACCTCCTCCAAGACACCAACCTTCGCAATATAAACACGCCCTGGTACCAAAGCTAGGCCCCACGAACCAATCGCTCTGAAACAACGTAAGTGGGTAAAATAACCGATTGCAGCCATCGCAGGCCTTTTCTCAAGCAGCAGCCAGCGTCTCACCAGGTTCCCCATATTCCCCAAATTTTCAAACTCCCTCGAAATCGTTACCCCATAAGGAGTTTCTGCATAGAACGGTCTTGCCCCTCAGGCTTAGTTTCGTTGTAATTGGCCGTCCGGCCTGTACTGAGGTCCCCCACATGCGATCCCAAGTCGACTCATTTGGGCCCTCCGAATTATCCGAGCCATCGTAGCCAAAGCGACTAGAAACGATAACCGAACCAAGCCATCGACTCTTATGTTCCCTCTTCGAATCCACTGGTCAAAGCTATTTTCGTATGCCGAGGTGGCATGCTTCGCTGCCACCTGGATTGTAAGCTTATGGGTCATGATGAGCGGGCTTCCCACGTCATCATCGCCGACAACGACTGAATCGCTGGCGGCATCGCAACACCTCCCGCAAATCCGAGCCGCGTTGGACTAGCAGAATACGCGCGGACGGTTTGCAACTGGTTCTTCCTACGAGGCGGTCTCTTCGACCGGTGCTGCATGCGAACTTGACTCGTCATGGCCTGCACTATCGGTACTGAGATCATCTCGCACATCCGATTTTTCGCGTTTGCGCAAGTAGAGTTTGATCGGAACTTCTTCAAAACTAAGCTCGTCACGAAAGGCGTTTAGCAGGTACCGCTGGTATGGCTTGGAAATGGCCTTCGGATTGTTGCAAAAAAGGACAATCGTGGGAGGCTGTATTCCAACTTGTGTAGCGTAATAGATCTTAGGTCGACGGTTTCGATGAATGGGTGGGGGATTTCGTTGAATCGCATCACGCACCATACGATTGAGCTGGCCAGTGGGCACCCTTGCGCACGATTGCTTAAAGAGCATCTGCCCGTGATTCAGTAACGCTTTTACATTCTTGCCAGTTTCCCCAGTTATAAATGCAATTGGGGCGTACCGCATTGTACGAAAATTGTCGTACAGATAGTTGACCCATTTTTCGGTGGGCATAGATCCAACCAACTTGTCCCACTTATTAACAACCAGAATACATGGTTTGTACTGCTGGCATATATAATCAGCAAGTTGTTTGTCAACTTTACTAATTCGCTCACTAGCATCGAGAAACAAAAAGACAACGTCGGCACGGCGAATGCTACGTTGTGCCCGGTGAGTACCAAGAAAATCAATGTCGTTCTTTCGGCTTTGGCTGCGGCGCAATCCGGCAGTATCAATAGCGACAAATGCCTTTTCGTCCAGTTCAAATCGAACATCGACGCTGTCACGTGTGGTGCCCGGTATTTCACTGACAATCATCCTTTCAGCCCGCACAAGCGTATTCACAAAAGTGCTCTTACCAACATTCCGTCGGCCAACGATGGCAACTTTCATTTCAATTTCTTGTTGGCCGTCGTCATCTGCCGAGACAGCAGAAAGGGAAGCGACGATCTGGTTGAGCAGGACGGCCCGATTGCGGTTTTGTCGAGTGCTAACACGCATCGGTGTACCTCGACCAATACGGTAAAATTCATCCGCCTGAGAATCGAGTTTTTCATTATCGGCTTTATTGGCAACAAGCTTGACCGGAGCTTTCACATGCCGCAAACGGTGAGCTACCTCTTGATCAAGTGGAAGTATGCCGTCACGCGTATCGACAACCAGTAAAATAAGATCGGCCGAATCAATGGCCAAATCGATTTGATCGTCAATGTGCTGTGTAAGGTTGTCGGTATCTGAGAAACCAATTCCGCCAGTATCAACCAATTCGAAAAAACGTTCTTCGTGGCACATCAAGTAGGTAATCCGGTCGCGCGTCATACCCGGTTTATCGTCGACAATAGCCACTCGCCGTCCGGCCAGCCAATTTAAAAGGCTGCTCTTGCCGACATTCGGACGACCCACGATAACAACTTGAGGAACACCCATTTCCAGTAAACTCCGTTGGCGCACATCAACCCATGATGCACAATCGAAAATTAATTACGTGATCTGTGACCGGCGCCCGGCTACTGCTAGCCCAGGGCGGGTGCCGAAGCCTGCCCGAAGAGGAGGGAACCATGTCCCAGCCGGAAAACGGCACCTCCCCATCATAGCCAATTGCGGGGCAGTCGGGTAGAAAAAGTTCTCACAAATCATCGGCAAGATGGAGGCTTCTCGTGGAAGCCCCCTTTTGTCCAGCCGAGACTTCCCTACACTAGCGATAGGGCTATTAGCTTGGCGACAGGAGCCATTGGCTCAAACCCAATTGTCACGACACCATGCCAAGCGGTCGAAGGCCAACTCACCGGTGGGTCAAAAGATGACTGGAAACGTGCCATGGACGATTCTTTAGCTCGACTTCGCTACATGGCAGCTCAACGGCTCGAAAGTCTACAGCGAGCTGGTGTAGAACAGTTGCCCAGGCCAAAATGCCCACAACCACCTCCGTCGGCAATCAGCGGCGCCTCCCAGACGCATCAGCCGGTACACTCAGCCAACACCGAACAGGAAGCATCCCCAACGATGACATCCACCAAAAAAAAGGCTGACCTTTCACCACCTGTTACCGAAGCACCTGAACCATCCAATAACATCATTTCATCGGCTTCTTCGTTGGAAATACTGGCCCAGGAAGTTGCGGACTGCACTCTTTGTACGGAACTTGCTGAAACTCGGAAGCAAACGGTTTTTGGTGTTGGCAATCCGGCGGCGCGTCTTTGTTTTATGGGGGAAGCTCCCGGCGCCAGCGAAGATCAGCAAGGAGAACCCTTTGTGGGTCGTGCAGGTAAGCTGCTGGATAAGATCCTCGTAGCCTGCGGGATGCGCCGGGAAGACGTGTACATCCTTAACGTGCTCAAGTGTCGTCCTCCGGGAAACCGCAATCCAACACCAACCGAATCACAAAGTTGCCGGAGATTCCTTAATCGCCAGTTGGAGTTAATCGAACCTAATTTTATCTGCTGCCTGGGTGCCGTCGCTGCCCAAAATCTGCTCGACACCACAGAGTCGATTGGCCACCTTCGGGGTCGAGTGCATCAGTATCGCGGAATTAAGGTCGTATGCACCTATCATCCGGCCTATTTGCTTCGCAATCCGGCGGCCAAAAAGCCCACTTGGGAAGATATGCAATTGCTGCTTGGTGAAATGGGACTGGAAATACCCTCCCAATAAACCTGCCTGGGCAAGCTGGAAGATGGGAAAAGACAAGCGGCTGGTTCCGGTTATGCCGAATGCGCAAGTTGGCTGAACCGAAATTGCGAGTCCTGCGGATCATGAACTGGCGGGTAAAAAAACTCCCTGCTTGCATGGGGTCAAAAAGCTTCCCGTCCTCGTTGGTTGTTGTTAAAGTCAGGGTTGAAGACAACCATTGAACACGAATGATTGGTTCGCATCGAAGCTCCTCGGTCCAAGGCTATAGCAAGTCGCCTTCCCTACCCTGAAAACAGGACAGCATCGCTCGGACGAAATTGGAGTCGTGTAAAGGTTGCCTAAAAACCTTGTCCAACAGCCAACAAACTCTTGATTTAACACCATGTATCTCCCCGAACAATCTAAATCGGACGAAGTCGACTACTTGTTGCGTAACGCTCAATTGCGAGACGAATTGGATCCGCTCTACGACGAATCCATTGGTCGCGTCAATGCTCGCGCTATGACGACGCGCAACGAAAACGAATTTCTTGAATCGATGCTGGAGTGGGAACGGGCACCCATTCTACCGATCGGCGAATGGTTTGATCCACCGCTGGCGGTTCCCCACCCCGATCAACTTAGCCCGGCGCAGCTGAATGCGGTGTTGATGGTGACGATCGATAAACTGTTCGCCCAACATATTGTGCTGGACTTTACCGACCACCTTACCGATTACCAACTCTACTGCATTGTCTACCGCGACATTCTTCCTTCCCACGAAAAGAAGTTGGCGCGTAACAACAGCTACTTACATTGGGACTGTGCCAACACGTGGGGTGACCCTGACCTATGGCTGCGCTATTACGCTACCGCTGAAGAGAGGCGGATCTGGGCCGACGAAAATGAAGTCGAACTCCCGCCACGTGAGCGCCCCCCCTACCGACGAGAGTTGCCTCAAGCGCCGCTGTAAAATCCAGCATTGGCAAGACTGCGGAAACATTTTCCGCACGCTATAAAAATTCGGGCCAGAGTGCGTCGCTTACCAGAAGTCCTTTGCGTGTCAATCGGACTCGACGACCGTCGTCTTGCAGCAGGTTAAGCTGGCACAATCTTGCAAGCTGACTGCCAACCAGCCCATCAACCTGCCACGTCGTTTGTTGAAAGAACTCCTCCCGGTCAACACCTTCCAGACGCCGCAAGCCAAAAACCAGTAATTCGCGGGCTCTCCCTTCAGGCGAAAGTTCTTCACGTTCTGCAACCGGCGACTCTCCGGCCAACACGCGTTTAAGATAAGTCGTTGTACTTCGATGATTGGTCTCGCGCACGCCTCCAACATATCTCGACGCGCCGGGACCCACCGCAAAATATGGGGCCCCCGACCAGTAGACCTGGTTATGCCGAGAGCGTCGGCCAGAACGGGCAAAATTGGACACTTCATAGTGCTCAAACCTGGCTGCCGTCAACTGATCAATGGCCATTTCATACATTTGCCGCTGGCCATCTTCTTCCAACTCCAACAACTGGCCCTTTTGTTTACGGCTCCAAAACTGTGTCCCTTTTTCGAAGGTCAATCCGTAGGTTGAAATGTGATTGGGCTCAAGCAGCAAAACAGAGTCGATATCGGACTGCCACGTCAAAAGCGTTTCTTGCGGACACCCAAAAATCAAATCAACTGCAACCTGCATCCCACCTTCTTTGACAAGGGTCGCGGCGCGGGAATTATCGGCTACCTCGTGATCGCGTTCCAAGAGCTGAAGTTTTTGGGGATCAAAAGACTGGACCCCCAGGCTGATTCGGGTCACACCAAGTGCCTCAAACAGTTTTATCTGTTGGATGGTGACATCCATCGGATTTGCTTCTACCGTCCACTCGTAGTCCTCGGCAAGCGGATGCCATCGCATCACAAGATCCGCAAGCCTCTGAAAGTTATCGCATGACAATTGCGTGGGGGTTCCCCCTCCGAAATAGAGCGTGTCGACCGGGTGGACCTTTCCTAACAAGGCAAGCTCCTTCCCTATGGCCCGGAGATAAGGTTCTACCAACTCGTTGCGGTTCGCGACGAGGGTGAAGTTACAATATCCGCAACGGTGCGTACAAAAAGGAACGTGAATATACGCGGCCCGCGGAGGTTTGCTGATCGGTATCAACGCGGGTGAGTCGAGTCGGTTTACAAACATCTTTACAAGCTAAATAAAACAGGGATGATAGCGGTTATTGACCATGAGTTGTTGCCCCTGCAGTCGGCTCGTCGAACAACTTCCAGGACCGACCAGAAACACCTGACACGACACCCCCCATGAGCGGAAGCGTGGAATCTGCCAATCCAGTTGCTGCGTCCTCGGAAGAGGATGTACGAATTGCAGCAATCGACATTGGTTCCAACAGCGTCCGCCTGGTCGTAGCGCAGGCCCTCCCGAATAAGGGATATCGTATCCTGAATGAAGAACGGGAGAATACACGGCTTGCCTCAATCCTAGCCTCAACCGGTTCGCTCAGCACCACTGCCATGAACCAGACACTGGAGGCACTAAGGAACTTCCTGACCATCGCCGAAGGATTTGGCGCACACGAAGTCCAGGCAATTGCTACCAGCGCGGTTCGCGAGGCCGTTAATGGTCGGGCCTTCTGCGAACGAATTCAAGCCGAATTGGCACTAAAAATTGAAGTCGTCAGTCCCCAGAAAGAAGCAAGGCTGGCATTCCTGAGCGTAGCGAGGGAATTTGACGTGGCTAACCGCAAAGTTGCGGTTGCCGATATCGGTGGCGGCAGCACCGAAATTTCCCTTGCCTCTTCAGGACTCATCGAACACGTCTATGCGACCAACCTGGGAGCAGTTCGACTGGCCGAACAATGCAAAGTCACAAGCGAATGTGACAAACAAGGTCTGGACCGACTCCAACAAACCATTGATCGCGAACTAAAACGCACAATTGGCAAGCCACCATTCGTACCCGTAATGCTTTTCGGTATCGGAGGAACCTTCACCTGCCTCTCTTCAATGCTACTCGCCAGACAAGAGAAGATAGAAGAAACGTCGTGCGGCTTCCGCACGACTCGTGCCGAACTCCATCCTTTGATTGCTGATTTATCACAGCTCTCTTTGGAAAATCGTTGCAAGGTGGCAGGCCTAAATCCCAAACGGGCCGACATCATCATACCGGGGCTGATGATCATCGAACGCGTGCTGCAATATCTAAAACTCGATGTTCTGCAAGTCCATACCCGTGGCGTAACAGATGGCTTGCTGTTGACAATGACCTAAGTCGTGCCCACCACGCCTATATTTGTGGTCGAACAAAATAAAGCGGCGGAAAGTTTTGCAAGCAAGTGCGATGCCAAGCTGGAACACACAAACCATCCCAACGCGAATCCAATAAACCGTACGCTGCTACAGGACCCTGCAATTTTTAGCTGGGCGTGTTGCGAGTCGCTGACCATAAGTTCACGCCACGCCTGCTTTCTGGAAGAGTCCGGTGAGAGGTGCACCTTTGACCACAACCCCATGCATAATCTCGTTAAGTGTAATCAACCGCTTGAACATGTCCTGCCCAACACGCAGAGCGAGTCAGCATGCCAGGCTATCGCTATCGATCACACCGCACGAGAAAAGTACCCGAAATTGCCGCATCGGCTTTATTTCCGGCTGCATTGCTTTGGGATACCCGGCTTCACAGCGGGGAGCAGCCCACGGCACAATATTCTTTACAAACCCATTTGATTCTCCACACCACCATTTACCAAAGTGACTACCATTTGCTGTGCTTGACTGGCCTCTATCACCTTCCGACGAGATCTCGCCCGCCCTGCGAAATTTTTCCTACCGGCGAGTTCTATTCACTCGACGTCACAGGTCGCAGTTCCACCTGTGACCGTCTGACTCATCGCTTCTGCCAGGTAGCCGAGAGCCCGACTACGGTCCTGCCGGTCAAGATACACATTCAGAATGCTTGGCTCCGATTTTTGAAACCAGGCTGCTGTGAGAGCCCTATCGAATTCAGCTTCCGTGCGAACTTCGTAACCCACACCACCCCGCACGAGAAACGGTAACTTGTGATATCGCCACGGTTGAATTTCGTTGAACTCCCAGTCTCCAGGGTGGAGCAGACGCTCAGTACCATAGCCACCATTATTGAGTACGATCACAACCGCTGGGATTTTATGGCGCACAAGGTTGGAGACTTCCATGCCAGTCATTTGAAAAGCTCCGTCACCAACAATGGCAACAACGCGTTCTCCCCGACGAGCGATTGCAACGCCCAGGGCAGCCGGAACAGCAAAACCCATTGACGTGTAATAAGCAGGGCTAACAAACTCTGTTTTTCCACAAGTCTGCAACTCGGTTGCAGCAAACAGTGCATCACCAATGTCGGCGATTACAATCGTGCCATCCTCGATTTGTTCATCCAGCCTTTCAATCAAGCGAGCAATGGTAATAGGAGCGTCTGGCTGAAGCACGAACTTGGATTTTCCGACACGGGGGAACACTTTTCCGGTCGGTACGGTAGCTTTTGGTGCGAAGCAAATCAGTTCATGCACAAACTCGTCCAAACGCACATCATGATAGTGGTGGTGGCGTATTCGTAGTTGTTCGCTCGTCACATAGATACATTGGGTAATATCGAGTTGCGCCGTATAGATTCCGAGATTGATGTCGGTCATAAACGTGCCGAGCATGAGCACGCAATCACTCCCCTCGACATACTCCGTCACCGCCCGACTGCCAAGTGCTCCTTCGTACAGTCCGAGGTAGAGGGGATGCGTCTCGCTCACAACACCTTTTCCCAACATGGTTGCAACCATCGGGATTCCCGCTTGCTCGGCCAAACGCACAGCCTCATCCTGGAGACCAAACCGGTGAACCTCCACACCAAGTAGCAAGACAGGTTGTCTCGCTTTAAGAATACGAGCAGCCGTTTCCTTCACTGCCTCGTTGAGCGCTGCTGCATTCGATCGGGGCTCTGTGTGTTGGTACTCTGGAGAAATTTCAGGGGCCACGTGAACCATGTCTCGCGGGATTTCGAGATAAACTGGCCGCTTGTATCGATGGCACGCGGCTAGCACTCGATCAATCTCACGAAATGATGTCAGTGGGTCGTTGAGTTCTGATCCAGCCACACACAACTTTGAAAAGACGTCAAACTGGGTTCTCCAGTTGCGTACCATGTGGTGCAGCAACGGGTTGTGAATTCGCTCGTTTAAACCGGGTGAACCGCTAATAACAACAACAGGGGATTTTTCTGCATAGGCTCCAGCAATTGCATTGCAGACACTCAGGCCACCGACACAGTAGGTAACACACAGAGCCCCCATACCGTGCACGCGAGCATAAGCATCGGCGGCAAACCCGGCGCAGTCTTCACGCGTACAACCGATCGTGTTGAGCGGGCTTTTTTCCAACATGGCGTAGAGTGCCAGTACGTAATCGCCCGGGATACCGAAAACGTCCTTGATGCCATAGTCTTGCAAACGGCGAATGAGATAGGCTCCAACCGTGGGCCGTTCGTTAGATCTAGAACCTGGTTGTGTGCTCGCCATATCGGACCTCCGTCGTCACAGGTTGAGCACATGCCTTCCGCTATCAGAAGAATTATACGCAGCCTGTCTGGACAGGTCATGCGTTATTTTCACTGCATTATTTCATAGCACTTTAACCTTCCGCTCTGGAATAAAAACAGAATTGGCGATTTCCTGAGTGGACACTGGTTGAATCACGCCAAGTTCGGTCACGATGGCTGAAATTAATTCCTTTGGTGTCACATCAAATGCAGGATTGTAAACAGCGATCTGATCGGGAGCTGTCACCTTGCCAAAACCACAAGTGATTTCGCTGGCACCTCTTTCCTCAATAGGAATCAGGTCGCCCGAATCCAGAGTAAGATCAAAAGTTGACGTGGGGGCTGCCACGTAAAACGGAATCCCATGTGCTTGCGCAAGGGTCGCAACGCCATAGGTTCCAATCTTGTTGGCCGTGTCTCCGTTAGCTGCAATCCGATCGGCACCGGTAATACATGCGGCAACACGTCCTTCTTTCATGACCTGGGCAGCCATGGAATCACAAATCAACGTTGCCTCTATTCCTCGCTGCTTGAGTTCCCAAGCGGTGAGCCGTGCTCCTTGAAGTAAAGGACGAGTTTCATCGACAAAGACATGGGGCTTGGCCCCGGCATCAGCCAAGGCAAAAATCACGGCAAGCGCAGTGCCATCTCCACCCGTAGCCAAAGCACCTGTGTTACAGTGGGTCAGAATTCCCGCACCCTGGGGTAAGGAATTCAGCAGCTTGACGCCATGTCGGCCAATCGAGGCACATTGCTGTCGATCTTCCTGATGGATTGCGCATGCTTCACCGAGAAGGCGTTTGGCCAGTTCACGGGAATTATTGTCAACACTTTCCTGCTGCAGCACGTATCGCATGCGATCGAGGGCCCAAGCTAAATTGACAGCGGTGGGCCTGCTTGCAGCCAGATATTCACAAGCCTCGCAAGCACGGAGTTTGATATTGTGTTCGGCATGTTGAATGGCCAGGCAAACACCATATGCAGCGGCAATCCCAATCGCGGGAGCCCCGCGAACCCGTAGACTACAGATCGCTTCTGACACATCCTCGACCGTGCGACAGTCGACATATGCCAAGGTCACGGGCAATTGCGTCTGGTCGAGTAATCGAAGATGGCCATCAATATTGCCTACCCAACAAAGCGTTTTTATTTGCTGTGGCATGGTTGTCGTTTGCGAGTAGAAGGCCCCAGTAAAATCTGGGAGGAATATTACCAATGGTGGTCTGTCATACCTTCAGCGGGCGCTGAATGAAGGCATGTAGTTTATTCATTTCAAACGAACTGCCAACGAACAAGGGAACACGCTCATGCAACGCGGCTGGTTGGAGTTGCAGAATTCTCTCATCGCCGTTGGTGGCCACGCCACCTGCTTGCTCGGCAAGAAACGCTATGGGGTTCGCCTCGTACACCAGACGAAGCTTTCCTTGAGGAAAGAATGAGGTGGGAGGATAAAGAAAAATACCACCTTTGAACAAAGTACGATGAAAATCAGCAACCAGCGATCCAATGTACCGAGAACGATAGAGCATGTCATCCTCGCCAGACTTCACCCAATGCAAAAACCGGCGGCAATATGGCGGGAAACCATCCGCATAGGATTCATTTACCGAATAAATCGTACCCCGCTCAGGTATTTCCAAATTCGGATGTGTCAATACGAAAGTACCAATCGTGGGATCCAGGGTGAACCCATGGACCCCTTGCCCAATCGTATAAACCATCATGGTCGAAGAGCCGTACAAAACATAACCAGCAGCAAGCTGCTGATGCCCACACTGCAAGACTTCCTCGTCAAACGAATCACCATTCGCGCGGCTACGACGAAAAACTGAAAAAATAGTCCCCACGCTCACATTGACATCAATGTTGCTCGAGCCATCGAGCGGGTCGAAAACGACGATGTACTCGCCTTGGTCAGGATTCTCCAGGACTACAATCGGGTCCTCATCTTCCTCGGATGCCAGTAATCCAACGTTTCCCCGTGAACCGAGGCATTCCATCAGGACTTGATTCGCAAATACGTCGAGTTTCTGCTGCTCTTCGCCATGCACGTTGTCACTGCCCGCAGTTCCGCGGCTATCCGAAAGGCCTAGTCGCCGAACTTCTTCTCCAATGATCTTGCAGGCCAAAACAATACCGGACAGCAACCAGGAAAAGTCACCCTGAGCATCCGGATGTTTTTTGTGTTGCTGATCAACAATATGCCGCTCAAACGTTTCGATATTGTAATCGTTCAAAACAAAACTCCTCAGACGTTAGCTACCGTTTTCATGAGAGTTTTTACCCGTTCTAGCCACCATCGTAGTCTAGTCCAAATGTGTTCGCCACTGCTCGATTGACCACTTTTCCCCGTGAAACATTAATAGCGCTGGCGATTGGTGGAAGTTCCCGTGTAGCTTGCTCAATTCCGCGATTGGCAATTTCCAGAACCCACGGCAAAGTGACGTTGCAAAGGGCAAATGTACTGGTACGGCCCACAGCGCCTGGCATATTGGTTACACAATAATGAACCACTTCATCAACAATGAAGGTTGGATCCGCATGCGAGGTGGGACGACTCGTGGCAATGCATCCCCCCTGGTCGATCGCAACATCAATGATCACACTCCCAGGTTTCATGCGCCGAAGGTCATCCGGCTTTACCAGGCAGGGAGCTTTGGCGCCTGGAATGAGTACGGCGCCAATGACCAGGTCGGCGCGGGCCAGTTGTTCACGAATCGTATGTCGGTCACTGAACAAAACATTCACGTTGGCTGGCATGACGTCAGCCAAATAACGCAAACGATCCATATTGATGTCTAAAATACCTACATTCGCATTGAAACCTGCCGCTATCTTGGCCGCATTTGCTCCAACAACGCCACCCCCAATGATCGTAATGTTGGCCGGCGCCACGCCAGGAACACCTCCCAGCAAAATACCTCGGCCCATCTGGGGACGCTCCAGATACTTCGCTCCCTCCTGGACACTCATCCGACCAGCCACCTCGCTCATCGGAGTCAACAGAGGCAAACCTCCCTGTCCATCCTGCAGTGTCTCATAGGCGACACACGTGGAGCCATTTGCCAGCATATTTCTGGTAAGTTCTTCATCAGCAGCAAAATGAAAATAGGTAAAAACCACCTGCCCCTCACGAATCATCGACCACTCGGGTGGGAGAGGTTCTTTGACTTTGACAATCAAGTCGGCCCGGTCGTAAATCTCCTCAGCACTGGTGACCAATTCAGCACCTTGGGACAAGTATTCGTCGTCGGTCAAACCGGAACCAAGGCCCGCACCAACCTGAATCAGGACCTGGTGTTTCCGGCTAACCAGTTCCTCCACACCGACCGGCAGCATGGCGACCCGATATTCATCCTGCTTAATTTCCGTTGGTATGCCTATAATCATGTGGGCTTCCTCAAGTGCAGCCCCAACTGGGAGCTGCGTTGGTTTCATACGGACTTCAGAATTTGACGTGATTTAATGCGATTTCAACAAGATAGGACCTGGTTACCAGTCGCTTTGATCGCGGTAGCAGTGGCTGTGTGGGGCTTCTTGCTGGCCCTGGGGGCCTATCTTGAAAGTGGAGCCGATGAGCCCCACCACGATCCACGTCGATTCTGGATCGTTTTGATCTGTGTCACAGTTTTCCTGGCAGGCTGGGGTTTGGCTTGGTGGCGACGATTTAAACGCCCCAAACGGTAAATTAGGCAAAATCCACCCGGTTATCGGGACGGACCGCTCCGCACGAAAACCTCTCCTTTTTACGGCGTTACGATGCTTGCCGTTCGCAACAGATTCCGGTAGATTGGTGGATTCTCTACCTTTAACCCACGTGGAAACCACCGGCACCATGAAAACCTACATGGCCAAACCTGGAGAGGTCAAGCAAGAATGGCATCTTGTTGATGCTACCGACCGAGTCGTCGGAAGGCTCTCCACCGAAATTGCAACCATCCTGATGGGCAAACATCGCCCCACGTATACACCGCATGTGGATACCGGAGATCACGTGGTTGTAGTGAATTGTGAAAAAGTTCGTTTCACTGGGAAGAAGTGGGAACAAAAGAAATACACTTGGTATACCGGTTACCCTGGACAGCGGTCGATGACCGCCGAAGTCAAGCGGGAACGTCAGCCGGAACGTGTGTTGTACGAAGCCGTGCGCCGCATGCTGCCGAAAAACAAAATCGGTAAAAAAATGTTGTTGAAACTGAAGCTTTACGCTGGACCTGACCATCCCCACCAGGCTCAGCAACCGGCCGAGTTGGTCATTGCCGGGGCTTAGTCAGCAGACCAACCCGGGGAGAAACCTGTCATTGGACAGTCCAGCCACCAAGCATCGATCATTCCGCGCCGAGTTGAAAGTAACGCATTAGGATCCCACAAATGGCCACCACAACCGCAAAAGTTATCGACGCCATCGGCACCGGTCGTCGCAAAACGTCCGTTGCCCGCGTGCGAGTTCGTCCAGGCGACGGCAAGCTCTTGATCAACAAACGTTCGCTGGAAGAATACTTTCCCATCGACCAGGATCGCAATTTTGTACTCGCCCCGCTTGATTATTGCGAAATCCGTGACAAAGTTGACGTGGTGATCCGTGTGCATGGAGGCGGCAATACGGGGCAATCGGGAGCGTGCATGCAAGGAATTGCACGAGCCTTACTACGATTCGATAGCGATCTTGAAGAGAAACTCCGCGAAAAGCAATTTCTGACCCGGGACGCTCGCATGAAAGAACGGAAGAAGCCCGGTCTTCATGGTGCACGTCGCGGAACGCAATTCTCCAAGCGTTGAGTTCGACTCGCGCATCGGCCTGGCTCCCCCGGATCGAGTCTTGTTGTTATCTGCTCACACCGGTGGTCCGTCCGTGTGGCTGCAGGTTCATGGTGAATGTTCGTCTCTGGAAAGCCGGCCAGGCTGCAAAGAACGAGCCTCCGGGCTGAAAAACGCAAACAACCGCTGTTTTTTCGGTGAAACCGCATCCAAGCACAGCACAAAACCTGTGGCTATCCTTCGAGTTGCTGCAAGAATTCGCCAGATTTTGGCGAAACCTGAACTTCGGCATGGGGTTCTATTCAACGGGGCGGTTCCTCAAGTTTGTGGACTGGTTGTATATCTCGTCTCCACTGCAACTAAATTGCCATGGCATATTTATCTAACACGCAAGGCGGGCGACCTACCACTCTACCACGATGTCCCAAACGAGGGCTCCCACCTTATTGGCTCCGACTCGTGGGAGCAGGATTTCTGGGATCCCTCTTGCTCACTTCTGTTCACGTAGAAGCCAAACCTCATTCAGCCCAGGTTGCCAAACAGGTTGATCAGCTGATCGCTACGGAGGTCTCTGCCGAACCTGGCGAACTGGCCCCCATCTGTGATGACACAACCTACCTTCGTCGCGTGTGGCTCGACTTGGTTGGTGATATTCCGGCGCCAGAACACGTAACTGCCTTTCTGTTGGATCCACGGGTCGACAAGCGTGCTCGAGTCGTACACGAACTACTTGATCACCCACAGTTCGGACAGAATTGGGGTCGCTATTGGCGGGACGTAATTCTGTATCGAAGGATCGAAGAGCGTATTTTGTCTGTTTCAAATCTCTTGGCTAGAGACCTGGCAACATGGTTTAACGACAATCACTCCTGGGATTACATTGCGACCAGGTTTCTCACGGCCATGGGCGGCATCCATGAAAACGGGGCGACAGCCATCATCGCCGCTCAAGAAGGCCGCACCGAACAAGTCGCAGCAGAGATGTCCCGCATCTTCTTGGGAATTCAAATCCAGTGTGCTCAATGCCACGATCATCCGTACGATCGATGGACACGGGAACAATTTCATGAGTTGGCAGCCTTTTACCCGCGCGTCACGCTACGTCGCATGAACACGCCCACCCAGCGCAGTTTTGAAGTGGCGGCCAACGATCGGTTCAAACGAGGCACACCCAAAAAGAATGAGAACAGACCAAGAGGAAATGCCGAACACAGGATGCCCGACCTCGACGACCCTTCAGCCCCTGGCACCGAGATGCAACCGAAATTCTTTTTGACCGGAACCGAGGTACCCCTGGGTACTTTGGACCGCGACCGTCGTCGCACGCTGGCCGAGTTAATAACGCGCAACGACTGGTTTTCAACGGCCTACGTAAACCGGATGTGGTTGGAACTTGTCGGCGAGGGTTTTTACGATTCAGTCGACGACCTGGGGCCCGACCGCGAGAGTTCGGCTCCGCAAACAATCACAACCCTATCGACGGCATTCGCTGACAACGGCTATGACATAAAATGGTTGTTTCGAACCATCTGCGCGACAGACGCCTATCAGCGGGAAAGTCGTCCTCAATCCAGCGCAAGCGAGAAACCATTCACGGCCAATATTGCCCAGCGATTACGGGGTGATCAATTGTTCAATTCGCTGATGACAGCTCTGGAAATTGACGAAACAAGAGCAAATCTCCAGCAATCATCCGGGCGATTTCCACGAAACTACGGTCGCCGAAACACTCCGCGAGCCGCCTTCGTTGGCATTTTTGGCTACGACCCAAGTGACCCGCGCGATATGGTTAGCGGCTCAATCCCCCAGACACTGGCCATGATGAACATGTCCGGGATCGATGAAGCCATTCAACAGAAAGGGTCGCAAACAATGCTTGGTCGGTTGCTCCGTGAAACCAGTGATGACGATGCACGCACTGTCGACCTCTACCTCCGCGTCCTTTCGCGTGAACCAACCGATAAAGAGTTGACCAACGCCCAGGTTTACATTGCCTCAGTTGGAACTGTAAGCGAGGCCTATGAAGACCTGCTGTGGGCACTTCTGAACAGCTCAGAATTTCTGCATCGGAGATAAATTGCATGCGCAACTACCATCAACATCATGTTCATGTCCGAACCAATCGGCGTCGAGTGGTGAAACGGCGCGACTTTTTGAGAACTGTGGGCACCACAGCGGTCGCCCCTGGTGCCATCAGCTGGTTGGATGCTATCAGCCTCTCCGCAGACCAGCTACGCGCCCGTGGCAAAGCTTGTATTCTACTTTGGATGGCGGGTGGGCCAAGCCAATTTGAAACATTCAGTCCCAAACCAGAAAATACCAACGGAGGCGAAACTAAGGCCATTGCGACCTCTGTTGCTGGAATCCATATCGCTGAAAACCTTCCACACGTCGCCAAGGTCACTAATGAACTTGCGATTATTCGTTCTGCGACCAGTAAAGAAGGAAGCCATCCACGGGCAAGTTTTCTGATGCACCATGGCTACCTGCCCATGGGTGGAGTCAAGTTTCCCACCCTGGGATCTAACGTCACTCACCAAATTGGCAACCGCCAATCTGAATTGCCTGGTTTTGTTCGTGTGGGAGCACGGGCCCGTAACGCGGGAGATGGGGGATTTCTAGGTGTAGAATTTGATCCCTTGGTACTCAGCAGTCCACAGCGACCACCCGAGAACACACAACCGGCGACCAGTCGTGCACGTTACAACCGGAGAATTAATTTTCTCCAGAATTTGGAAACCGACTTTGGCGCACTTGAGGGAACAGACATCGTTGCCGATCACCGAAAATTGATCGAGCGGTCGGCCAACATGATTCTTAGTTCCCAGATGTCCGCCTTTGCAGTCGAAGAAGAACCCACGCAAATTCGAGAAGCCTACGGTAACACTCAGTTTGGAACAGGTTGCTTGCTAGCCCGCCGCCTGATTGAGTCAGGTGTCACGTTTGTGGAAGTGGTTTCTGGTGGCTGGGATACCCACCAGGACAACTTCGCACGGCACCGCGACTTGACTGGGCAAATCGATCAGCCCATGGCTCGCTTAATCAGTGAACTCAAAGAAAGAGGTCTGCTAGACAGTACACTCGTTGTTTGGATGGGCGAGTTTGGCCGCACTCCCCGCATTAACCCGCGCGGTGGCCGCGACCACTATCCCAAAGCCTTCAACGTTGCCCTGGCGGGTGGAGGAATCCGTGGTGGACAGGTCATTGGTGCGACAGACGCCTCCGGTACGCAAGTGAGTGACCGTCCCGTCGAAGTTAGCGACCTCTTCCACTCCATTTACCACGCATTGGCTATTGATCCTAACGAGGAAAATATGAGCCTGGTGGGGAGACCGATCAAGCTTGTTGATGGCGGAACAGTCGTCCAGGAATTGTTTGGATAAATCCTGTTACTAATGGTTTCAACAGCCACACCAAATCGAGTACCCAGCTACCGGATGGCCCGGAGCAACTGACTCGCAAGACACGATTGGTTGATACAAACCCGCCAAGACTCTGGGCATTACGGCAACTTGATATTCTTGATTTGATATTCCACCGGTAATAACACGATCGCAGCTGGGGTTTCATAAACCCAAGTCATGTTTTCAATTCCATCAGGAACATCAAACAAGTAGACAATGCCAATTTCACTCGGGCTCTGTGAGGTGGTTTCCAGTCCCGCGAACTCAATCCGTTCCCCCTTCTCATCTAGAAGATAAGTCACGTTTTGATAGGCCCATCCCCGGTGAGATTCGAAGGCCTGATGATTCTCTTCAAACCCTAACCGCATGTGAATTTCCCAAATTTCATTCCGCTTCCGTACGGCATCAAGACTTATCCGTACGCCACCTTGCGACTGGGTCTCTTTAGCACCTGCGGCCAACTGGTCAAACTGGAAACTTGCTTTGCGACCAGGAACTAGCACCTGCAGTGTTCCACGCAGTGTCACTATTTGCTGGATGGTGCGTGGAGGCAACTTAAAGGGGAGCACAAACGCAGTCGCCTGACTCCCTGCAGGTACTTCGACAGCAAGTACGGGAATCTCTGACATGCTGCGAATTGGCTGATTGTCATCACCAACTGCGATGATCCCGGCAAACGATTGCGTCACGACTATTGGGTGGAAACGTGGCTCCCAGACAACTTCCAAACTAATTTTGAGACTATTCTGCACGGGTTGACGCAGATCCCGCTCTGCCTGGATACGAGTCGCTTCAATGCGAAACGGACCGCTGTAAGTCGCCTGGCCGGTCCGAGGTCTCCTGCCATCGTCGCGAGCAACCAGTGCCAGCGCACCCTTGCCGGCAAAGTTGTAGATGTCGAGGCCGGCCAAATCGAGAATTTGATCAACGGCTGGCCAAAAGGGCTTCTCCTGAAAATTAAATGACAACGGAAGGTCCACCGAAGCTTGTCCAAACTTTTTCCGATAATCAACCAATCGATTGCCTGTTTGTTTCTCCAGTGTGGCGATGATCTCTGAAATGGGTTTTTGGATTGCCGACAACGTGACACTTGTAGCCACGGTGTTGGCCCTTGCTACTATGTCCTCAACACGTTTTCGAATCACGGTCAGTTGATCTTGAACAGCCGGGGGCATTTGATTGTTTGGTCGCGGCAGTAATTCCAGGAACTGCTCTTGTTCTCGAACTGTGTTTCCGGCAAGTCCTACCAACGCCTCCGCGGCATCATTGCGGATTTTCGCACGGTCATCATTGAGTTGCTGAACCCGCCTGTTAATCGCTTGCTGTAATCTGGGCTCACCGGTAGCCAATTCCGGATTAAACACAATGGATGATAAAACCACCAGCAAAAACCAGACTGAGCGACACTCACCATAAAATGCCATCGTTTCGAATTTCTCGTCTGGTAACCATCGATGATGTGTCTGGGAAGGATCCATACTCTGCATTCTATCGGATGAGATGTCGCACGTCTGTGGATTGTGAGGATAAGGAATATGCTAGGGTTAAATGGGATGCGGAATCGGCTCTGTGTCAAAAACCCTCATGTTATCTGCGGTTGTGCTCCGAACAACATCGGCTTTTCACGATACCCAAGGTCTTCAACAGAAATGCGCTCCCTCCCATTCGTGCACCATAGGCGGAATGCTTTGCAAAC
>JAKVCB010000060.1 GCA_022448345.1 Pirellulales bacterium | reverse complement strand
CGCCAAATCGATGGCAAGTCCTGTTATGAAATTCGACCTTCCCTCAACACCGATTCGCGCAGTGATATTTGACCTCGACGGGTTACTTGTTAACACCGAGGACCTCTACGAAAAATCAGGCAACGAGTTGTTAGGCCAATACGGCCATACCATGAATGACAACCTGCGTGAGCAGATTATGGGTCTCACCGCCCAAGAATCACTCCAAACGATGATCGACGCATTTGCGCTCGATACCACTATGGAAGAACTTTATGTCGCGTCGGAAGCTATCATGCGAGAGCTGATTGCTAACGAACTGGAACCAATGCCTGGAATGCTTGACTTGCTTGCCACACTCAAAACAGGTGGTTTCCGGAGGATTGTGGCAACCAGCGGTCGACGGCTCTATGCACACGAACTGCTGAAAACCTGCAACATTGCCCATCACTTCGAATTCGTGCTAACCGCCGATGACGTCCAGCGAGCCAAACCCCATCCAGAAATCTACCAACTGGCAGCTCAACGGCTGGGCCTTGCGCCGGCAGCTACTATGGTGCTGGAAGACAGCGCCAACGGCGTCCGGGCTGCGAGTGCCGCTGGTGCCTACACGGTTGCAGTTCCTAACCGTCACACCGCGTCACATTCGTTTGAGGGTGCTTCGCTGATCGCTGATACACTAGCCGATCCGCGAATCTTAATCGCCCTTGGCCTCGCTTGAAGCCGGTGATTGAAATTCAGGCCCATCTGGTGGGATTGGCGAAGCTGCTGGCTCAACCAGCGGGTGCATACCAGCTTTGGCCGAAGCTTCAGGACCCGGAGTCGCAGGAGATGCCCCCTGCCCCTCCTCTGCAAGCTGGCTAATCTGCCCACTGAGTGCGGCCGCATCGAACGGACTGCGCTGTCGCTGCCCCGGCCGGGTTGCGCCGAAACGGACTCGTGGTGGCCCCCCCACTCGACGTGGCGTTTGCCAGTGCGCAGCCGGCATGACTCCACGCTGTACTGTCGGCCGCACTGTCGGCTGCGATGGCACTAATTGTGAAGGCAAGAAAATCGTTGGCTGATCCACTTCGGCAAGATGGGGCGACTGCATCTCGTCGGTAACCAAGGCCACCCATTGCACTAAAAGCTGCCGGAGGGCACGCCGGTGTGGTGGAAAAATCGCGTGATCAAGCCCACCATGTGGCTTCAAGGGAATAACCAACAAAGGACTCTGAGTGGGATCGGCACGGTCAATTTGCGAAAGAGCCTCAGAGAGGTTGTGCTGCGTTGTCTTCTGGTTGCTCTCACCATGCAAGAGCGCACGACTTAGCGAAAACTCAGTAGGCCCCTTAGGACGATGGCAACCCGAGGCCGTACAATTATTGACTAGCAAGGGCTGGACTCGTCGCGTAAACAATTCCAGGGCACCTTTGGGAAGCTCTATTGGGGATTCTAGATCTCCCGCACTACCACTCTCCTGTGGTTTACTGATTGTTTCGGTTTCCTTTTCTTCAGCCTGACGACGGGCACTATTGACAAGCAGCCGCCGCTCAAGAAGCTCCAGTTGCCGGCGGTCAGGTTCTTTGCCACGCGCGTCGAGTAACTCCAATGAAGCTTCTGCCCAAAGAGAATGCCGCAGACACCACTCGGCAAGATCAAGATGTTCGGTTGCCGTCAGTTGCCCTCGAGATGCCCTCTTTTGCTGGTACGCATCGCCCAGGGATTGGGCAACCAATGCGACCTCACGCACGGGAACCCGCATCGAGAGGCCTTCGCGTTGGATCTCGTAATGCTCACCCTGCATGGTGACCGAGCCCAGCAACACACTGTCATTGTGAAGCACTAACAATTGCCCCAGTGGCGGGGAAGAGGCAAGGATTTCCGCTTGTGTCGGCCCGGACTGCGCGTGCAGCAAACGACCGTCCGACACAAAGATCAGGGGGACTACAAGAGCTGCTACGATTACCGTTTGGACCATGGCGACCGGAACCTAGGAAAATGACGTTTTCAGGTCAACCCTGGTCACCCCGGGAGCCGCTCGATATACTGGGCCATTTGCGGTCCTCTTGGTTTGGATAGCTTTCGGCGACCGTTGCCCGGCGCCACAATCTGCCGATGCCGCCCCCCGTTACAAAGCGTCGTTTGGTCTATTATTCTGGCCGAGTCCAGGGCGTTGGGTTTCGCTTTACGGCAAAATCGGCTGCCGACAGCCATGCTATCAGCGGATATGTGCGAAATTTGGCCGATGGCCGGGTTGAGCTCTTGGCAGAGGGTACCGCTAACGAGTTAAATGCCTTGTTATGGACTATCCGCTCTGAAACAGCCGGGCACATTGAAGACGAATACTCCGAAAGCCTCCCGGCGACAGGCGAATTTACAGAATTCAATATTCATTATTAACGTTTTATGATGTCTCTCCCACTTTTAACTGTACTGTTCGCTGCAAATTTGTCTGTTTGGCTGGGGCCCTTATGGCTGTTCTCAGCTGGAATTTCTCTCGGCGCTGGCATTCTCCTACTCCTCTGGGGGATCATCTGGCTTGTCTCCCGGCAAACTGCCAGAGCCATTCCGCGAATCCTTCAAGAAGGCCCCTTGGTACCGATCACGTATGCGGTCTTTGTCCTGGTCGGGTTCACGATTCTGGCGAGTGGGACCATGTCAGTTAGCGACGTGGTCGATTCCCTCAACCGCCTGCCCGCGGTAGGCCAAACCCAACTGGAGGTCGAGATTCCAGCTCAGGAGGAAGACCTGGAAATCCCCATCGAGTTTCGTGCCGACGAGATTCATCGATATTCATTTTCCAGCGATCAGGACCTCCGAATTAACGTCGAAACTGGCAAGGCCTATTCTGCCCCGCTCATTTTCGTAGAAGGCGATGAACCGTATGCGTGGACACCGTCCAGCAAGATTGCCCGACAGTTTGATGGCATCGTCAACGCTCTCTTCGTCACCAATGAAAGTGATGCGGCAACGCTCCTCACCATTGATGTATTGACCGACGTCGAAATGCCCGAGGTCCATCAAATTCCGATTGTGGCAGCCAGCGTGGTGGGACTCTACCTGCTTTACCTGTTACTTTATGCACTCCTACCAGGACTATCAGCAATTGCAATCGCGACTGCCAAGGAAGCAATGGCACAACCTCTTTTTTTAATCGCCTTGCTCATTGGTGGATTCGCTCTACTGTCCTTTGTCTATGTGCCGTACAACACGTTTGGCGAGGACGTCAAGGTTTTGCGAAATACCGGATTCGAAACGATCATGGCGTTGGCGATCATGTTCGCTCTATGGACGGCCAGCACCTCTATCGCCGATGAGATTGAAGGCCGCACCGCCATTACCTTGCTTTCCAAACCGATTAGCCGTCGGCAATTTGTACTTGGCAAGTTTCTCGGTATTATCTGGCCAATCCTGGTCTTCTTTGTATTGCTTGGCCTGGTCTTGATGGTCGCGGTGTCCTTCAAGGTCGTTTACGATGCGCGCGAAACGGCCAACCCAAATCCCGATTGGCAACTCTGTTACGATGAAATGATGCGTGTTGTACCCGGGTTGGTGCTTGCTTTCCTCGAAACGGTTGTTCTCGCATCCATCAGCGTCGCAATTTCAACACGTCTCCCCTTCATACCCAACCTGATTATTTGCGGTTCTATCTATGTGCTAGGGCACCTGGGAACCCGCATCGTGCAGTCCTCCGCCGTCCAACTAGAGTTTGTCGGCTTTATCGGCCGCCTGGTAGCACTCGTGCTACCGGTGCTCGACCATTTCAACATTCAAGCGGCTGTAGCAGGGGGAGTCGACGTGCCGGCCGCGTACCTTGGCTGGGCCCTGGCCT
Organism: Pirellulales bacterium; assembly: GCA_022448345.1. Lineage (GTDB taxonomy): Bacteria > Planctomycetota > Planctomycetia > Pirellulales > Lacipirellulaceae > JAKVCB01. The sequence continues at coordinate 17,144 of JAKVCB010000060.1, read as the reverse complement.
ACTGCATTCTCTATTGCACCGTGGCCATGTTATTTGCACTGATTCTGTTCGAAGATCGCGATCTTGCCTAGCGAAAATGGCACGGCAGAACAAGCCAACGCACCTACGTTAACCTGCCTTCCGCCGCTGGGGAACATCTTGGCCCCAGGAAGTGGGATCATAGAGCATGGGCGACAACGGCATCGCCCGTGGACCACACCGCTTGCTTCCTGCTCCGTCCCAGCTGTGATTTGCAATTTGATCAAGAATAAGTTCAGCCACGGCCACGGCATTACGACCGGCAAGACCATCTACCTGAGGAGTTCCCCGTTGCTGAATAGCACGAACCAGATCGCGCTGCTCTTCTTCGATCGCATTAACCTGCGGAGGGTGATAGACCTGCTTAACGAGCAGTTCTTCGAACATATGCTTTTTCCAGTAAGCCACGTCATCTGCAGCGATTTCGTCAAATTCCAACTCGCGTTTCAAAACATCTTCTCGGGGAGCAACCAACGTGGCCTGTCCCTTGGCAAAATCGATGGATGCAAAACAACTGGTGGTCGTGACTTGCATAGTGCGACGCATCTCGTAACTCACCCGCGACGCCGTCAGTTGGGCCACGCAACCCGTGGCAAAGGTAAGTCGAACGCTAGCCATGTCTTCATGGTCCCCGAGCACGGAGATCCCAAGCGCATCAACCTGAGTAACCGGCGCATCCACCAGGGCAAGGATGATATCCAAATCGTGGATCATCATATCCAACACAACGCCAATATCGGTCGACCGAAATGAGTACCCACTGGTACGGGTAGCCTCAATATACTTCGGCTCTTTGAGCTTGCTGGCAACACAGGTAAAAGCCGGATTGAATCGCTCCACATGCCCGACCTGAAGTACGGTTCCTTGTCGATCGGCACATCGCAGAAGCTGCTCGGCTTCGGCAACCGTTGATGCAAGCGGTTTCTCAACCAGCAGCGACAAACCTTCCTCGATCAATTGTTGCCCAATATCACAATGCGTAAAAGTTGGCGTCGCCAATACCGCCGCATCAATCTGGCCCACAACCTCGCGAAAATCTGCGACCGGCCGGCAGCCCACTTCCTGAGACACCCGTTGCCGCGACTCTTTGAGCGGATCACAGACGGCAACCAGTTCGACGTCATCCAGCTGCGCTGCGATCTTCGCGTGAAATCGACCTAAATGGCCAGCACCAATAACTGCCAAACGAATAGGAGTCATGCTGCCTTCCTTCTTTCTCGGCCACGACCATGACGTCCATCCTGCTGACCAGCAACAAACGTCAAAAGCGCATTCACTTCCGGAGCCAAGTGTCCGTTTCCACGCAGAATCTCCCGCGCGGGCTCCAATCCAATCTTGCCGCGGTAGATCAGGCGGTGAGCTTCAGCAAGGCCGTCGATGACCTCCGCCGTAAAATTATGCCGCTTTAATGCCACGATATTAATACATCGCGGGCGGGCAGGTGCCCCCTCGCACAACATGAATGGCGGCACGTCGTGAAGCACACGACTCAATCCACCCACAAAACTGTAACTCCCAATCGTGGCGTAGTGATGTACTCCCACCGCACCCGAAATAGAAGCGTAATCTTCCACATGAACATGACCGCCCAGAAGAGCACAATTTGCCATAATCACATGATCACCCAGCTTGCAATCGTGCGCGACATGAGAGCACGCCATCAACATATTGTTGTTCCCGATCAAGGTCACACCATCTTCTTTATCACTCCCCCGATTGATCGTCACACTTTCGCGAATGATATTCCCATCCCCGATGACCACCTGAGTATTACTGCCGGTATAGCTCAGGTCTTGCGGCTCTCCTCCAATAACCGCACCAGGATAGATCTCATTGTTGTGCCCCAATGTCACCTTCCCCATAACCGTGACACCGCTCACAAGACGTGTGCCGGAGTGAATCCTGACCTGGGGACCAATGTTACAAAAGGGGCCAATTTCAACATCCGTGTCGATTTCAGCCTGAGGGTCAATCCAGGCATTAGCCGCAATGCAAGTAGCCATAACAGATATTTTCGAGAATTGAAAGAATATGGTGGGTCAAAATAGGATTATCAAATTACTACGCACACCTGCCCGTAGCCAACAAGTCTCCTGACTGCTTAACGACCGACGCTACCAATGCCGCATTGAGCGAATGGCCACTCCGATTGGCAATAACGTGCCCTACGATCGGACAATTTGCGAGGGCCAAATCACCAACGACATCAAGGATCTTGTGGCGCACACATTCATCTACAAACCGCAACGAATTTGCAATCGGGCCATCCGAATTGAAAATCAACAGGTCACTCGGAGTCACCCGCTCCCCCAAACCTTGGGACATCAGCAAGCGAGCCTCTTTCTCCAACAGAAAGGTCCGGCAGGAAGCCAACTCCTGCCTAAATGTCTCAGGCGTAATTTCCACAGTGAGTGCCTGCCTGCCAATCGGCCCCGGACCGTAATCAAGCCGATATTCGATCGACAACCCGTCTACCCGCGGCGGATTGATCTCGATCCAGGCCTGCTCATCACCCAATCGCAATTGCCGGTCAACCCGCAAGGGGCGCACTGGCAGACCCTGGTCGACAACCCCAGCCCGATCAAGTGCTTCGACAAATGCCAGCGACGAACCGTCGCAACCAGGCAACTCTGCCGCATCGACCCAAACATCGCAATTGTCGATCCCAAGTCCACCGAGTGCCGCCAGAACATGCTCCACCATCTCAACTCGCACATCACCAACCTGCAAGCAGGTACGGCGAGGAACCGAAACCCGACACCCTACGTCCACCGGAAGACGCACAGGCTGAGAAAGGTCACCGCGAACAAACGTCACACCGCAGCCCGCCTTTGCCGGGCGGAATTCGACCCGCACATCCTGCCCGCTCCAATAACCAAAACCGGTTACAGCGACTCGCTGGGCGATTGTGCGTTGACAACGCAACGAAGACATGAGAATTCAACTCTCAAACAGGAGGTAGGAAATGTCCGGGGCGGACTTGTCGGCTACGATCACACTTTTCGCGATTTTGTCACAACAGACCGAAAACGATCACCTGCCATCGCTGCCCACCCACACCACAACCCCGAAGGCACAACACCTACCGAAACAGGGCGCACGCAGAGCAGAGAACGACTCCCCCTAACGAGGGATCTGCTTTGAATCGGGCTGCGATGCTGCACGCGTATTACGATTCAAGAGGCCCAGCACATCGGGCGTAATATCAATACTGTTGTGAAACACAACCGGCTTGTTAATCGCCCGCAGTACGTCGTCACGTCGATTTGGATCGGGTGTCTCTCCATTGAACCGCAATACCAGCCCTATATTTTGCCGTTGGGCATAGTACTTAACGGCTTCGTTCACTTCGAGATAAGTCTGATGGTAGACTTTGGCTTCACGATCAAGAAAGTCCTTACGAAGCTGAGTCATCTCGAGATTGAAGTCCGCCTTTTGACGAGCAACCTCTTCGTCAAGGCGCTTGTATTCCGGCGTCCCCAAATTGTACTCATTGCGTTCAGCCTCTTTTTGGGCAATGCCTTCACGCTTGGACTTGAGCGATTGCTCAATCCCTTGCATCTCACCCTTCATCCCATCCATAGTCGCTTTAAAGCGCTGGTGGTTTTTGAAAATATACCCCACATCAACGACTGCAGTACCAAACTTGGTCGCATTAGCGCCAGCCTGATTCTGAGCCAGCGCAGTGGAAGTGAATGAAACTTGGGCCGACAGGGCGGCGGCCAACACGGCGGGAATTACGTGAGCTCTCACGTCAGCACTCCTTGCTGATTGGGGGTCATCCTTGACCGATACGTGGGGTAGCCAGAGTTTCGCCAGAAAAAAGACCCTGGCGTGAAACCTGACTTTGAAAACGCGGGGCGTATTTTGTCGAGAAGCGTCCCCCGCGTAAAGACCAGTTAACTGCGGATTTCAAAAGGTTCCCAAGACCACTCCGAAGGTGGCCCACCCAGACAGCCAACACCCAGATAGCCAATAAGTGGCTCGAAAAAATGGAACTCCCACTTCCGTAGTACCGATAGCACCCACTCGGCCGCAACAACCGCCAAAAACGTATGGCTCAAAGCTCCCTGTCAGAGGCGCAATTCAAAACCATGGCAGTCACAATTGCACCATTCTGCATCAAAGAAAGGTTCAATCCGCACGGTTTGCCCATTGGTTGGATTCCGAAGGGCCCAAATAAGGACCCTATCGCGGCGGATCAAGCGTCACCGTCAGTTCCTGCTCTTTGCCTGCCCGGCGAACCACCACGGGAACCGTGTCTCCGGCCGAATATTTTCGTAATGCTCCGTCAAAATCCTCGAGGTTCCCAACCCGATAATCTCCCAACTTCACAATTACGTCACCTGACCGGAGTCCGGCTTTCTCTGCCGGACTACCGGGACCTGTGCCACTGATGGCATAACCACCACTTGCTTCCGCAAAATTTGGGATACTGCCGAAATAGGGGCGCGGGTTAGCCCTTCGGTCCCCCAGCGGTTTCTGGGCAACCTTGACATAGGTTACCCGCTCGGGGGCGTTTGCGATAAGAACGGTCAAATCGGTCACAAATTGGCTGACCTTTCGCATACCGGCCACGTTCAACAAATGGAAGTCATCGCTTGGCCGATGGTAATCTGAATGAGACCCTGTAAAGAAATGCAAAACAGGAATCTCTTTGGCGTAAAAGGAAGAATGATCACTCGGACCAAACCCACCAGTACTCGGCGTTATTTTCAACCCAAAATTTTTGTTCAACTCTTCAATCCATACCCCAAACTGTTCGCTGGTGCCCGTTCCGTTGATGATCAAGGTGTTGTCCTTCATTCGACCCACCATGTCAAAGTTCAACATGGCAACCGTATCCTTCAGTGGAAATAACGGATCACGCACATACTCGGCGCTCCCCAAAAGACCAATTTCTTCACCCGAGAATGCCACGAACACCACTCGTCGAGCAAGAGGTTCGGTGCGATTCACCAGGCTGCGGGCAACTTCCAACAGAACCGCCACCCCAGATGCATTGTCGTCCGCCCCATTATGGATTTCCTCACTGCCAGGCTTGGCAGATCCCTCCTGCCCGAGTCCCAAATGATCAAAATGGGCCCCCACAATTACGGTTTCGTCGGCCAGCCTGCCCGCTCCTTCCAGAATCCCGACCACGTTGCGAGCTTCAACTTGCTCCCTCTGAATCTGCACTTCCCCAGCCAGTCGCCACCCTTTGATATCGAAACTCTGGGGCACCAAGGTGCGATCAATCTGCGTCTCGATTTCAGCTAAACTCGGATGCCCGCTTGCAGCCAACAAATCGTTGATAGCGCCACGCCGAACATGAAAAGCAGGAATCTCTCGCGTTTCACCATCGGTCCCTGCCCGGGTGAATTCTAAAACCGGGTCCCGCTCTGCCTCAAGCTGTGACTTGTAATAGTCGAGGTCGCTGCGGAACTTATCGGCTTCCTCCGACTGCTGGTCGCCTACTGCTGCCAATTCCTCTTCGGCCACCTTAATTCGCTTCTGCCATTGCCCCAACCTGGAGTCAATTTCGTACGAATCTGTGCAAAAAATGACCGCTGCAGCACCATGCTGAAAGGCATTGCTAATCTTTTTGCGAAAAGGCGCGTGCTCTGAATGATCGGTACCCTCAAAAACACTGTGGGGATTGTCCTGTTGCGGCTCATGACGCAGGATGATAACCGCTTTGCCTGCGACGTCGACGTTACGGTAATCATCGTAATCCGCTTCGGGGGCAGTAATGCCATAACCGACAAAAGCGATCGGCAAGTCAAATATTCCCACACCTCCTATCGCAAGCGGAGTAAAGTCTTCGTCAAGCGCAAGCTCCACCGCGGCAGGTACACGACCATCACCAGCAGATGGATAAAGCCCACAGGTGTTAATTTCCCCAAGTTGAGCACCAACGGTTACGTCAAATGTTTGGTAAGGCTCGCCATTGTAGACCTGAGTCTCCAACCCAATCCGCTGAAACTCATCGCGAATGAACTCGGCAGCTTGACGAATGCCTGCAGACCCCATGGCTCGCCCTCGAAGGGCGTCAGAAGCAAGAAATCGAGCCGACTTTGCCAAGCGCCGCTCGGCTTCCTGGCCCGGTTCGGCGGACACCCACCCTGGCCCGCTCACCAACAGCAGTAACACCAGCCACCAGCTAGCGGACAACAAGTATTTCTTGTTTCTTTTCCGGACTATCATAAGATGCGTAAAAAACTCCATATCAAGCGTGGAAAGGGATGCCGCAAAGTGTCGAACCCTTCAGCAACTCACGTGGAAATCACCACACCCCTTCTGGGCTAATCCTCCTGGGAAACTCAAAGCAACACGAACGCCACCTATTTCCGAGTGGCGACTCACTATGCCACACAACTTGGCAGCCACCTCGCCGCTAGCAACCCGCAGTTTACGCTGAAATTATAGGACAAGCACCCCAGCTAAGCGATTGGAAGAATCTTGTGGGAATTCGATTTTGACACGCGTGAGAGAAGCCGTTACTCTCCGCACCCCGCCTGGAATCCTTCCCCCTTCGTGCTGGAGACTTACCGTTGTCTACCTCTCCGTGTGTGTTAATTGTTGACGAATCGGACGAGTCGCGGGAAGTCCTCAGCGAGCTTCTCGAGCGGCATGGCGCTGTTGCGGTCGGGACTGACCGTGCCGACAAAGCCGCTGAGTTGACCTGCGAACACCGCCCCGACATCATCGTATTTGACGTTGAAAGCGATCATTCGGACTGTTACGACGCCAGCCGACGACTAGCCGTTGTGGCAAAGTCCAACGAGACGCCTGTTATCATGCTGGGAAGTGTCCGACGCGGCAATTCTGGCCTCCCGAGTGGACAATTTGTGGCCAAGCCCTACCACTACGGGCCTCTGCTCCGTAAAATTGAGGGTCTCCTGGCTGCCGGATAACAGCAGGCAGGACGGAACACTCATCTTCTTCAATGTTTCTTGATTTGGCCAACCCATGGTTTTTAGGTTGTTTTGGTCCACGACAAAAACGGTGGTCGCAATATAATAACCTGAAAAAGAGTGCTTGGCAGAAGATGGATGAATTTGGTTACCAGCATGGCTTCTATAAACCAGGAGAGAGAGGTCCGAGTGCGCAAGCCCGTTGAGGTGCCCTCTGCTGTCACCACAGATTCTTCACGCGACGCGTTTGTCACCGTTGCGGCCCCGTGAAGAATTCCAAACCGTTTAAGACCGCGTTCATTTATCATTTTTCAACTCGCAAACAACAGAATTAGTTTACTGTGCCCTCACTTTTTGTGATCTACGGACGAGATCAGGGAAACCGGTTTGAGCTCGATGAGCCGCTGGTGACGATTGGTCGCGTGTCGAACAATACGATTCAGCTGCACGATACGGAGATCTCCCGCACCCATGCTGAATTATGTCGGCAGGAAGAAGGATATGTCCTTCGGGATCTCGACAGTTCCAATGGTACTTTTGTAAACAGTTCCCGTGTTGTTGAGCACAAACTTTCCAGTGGCGACCAACTTCAACTCGGCAGTTCGGTATTACTCTACACGGGTGTAGCGGGAAGTCATTTCGAAGATCTTGCCGACAAAATCAACATTGTCGCACCACACGCTGAAGCCGAAGGATCGAGAATTCTCCACACGGTAACACAAAGTGAAGGCAGCCAACTGCTGGGCCCGGTAAGCGAGGAGACCATTAGCCCCTGGCTCGCGCGTGCCCGCAGCAACCTTGAAATCATGTACCGAACGGCTTTAGCCGTAAGTCATACACTCGACATTGATGACTTGTTAGCCCGTATTATGGACATGATCTTCGAATGGGTTGATGCCGATCGCGGTTGCATCATGCTTAAAGACGAAGAGAGCGGCAATCTCATACCAAAAGTACGGCGTCATCGCCAACGCTTGAAGAGCGACGACCGGATCACGATTAGCAAAACGATACTCGACTACGTCGTTGATCATAACGAAGGTGTGCTGACAAGTGACGCACAAGAAGACCGCCGATGGGATCCCGCCCAGAGCATTGTAAAACTGGGTGTGCGAGAAGCTATTTGTGTTCCCATGCAAGGTCGCTACCACGTTGTCGGTGCGATCTATATCGACACCTCGGTAAAACCTGAAAAGCTGTTGCAGCAAGGAGATTCGAATCAGTTCACGCAAGAACACCTCAAGCTGATGATAGCAATCGCCCATCAGGCAGCTTTGGCAGTGGAAGACACCTCCTATTATAAGGCAATGGTTCAGGCGGAGCGGCTTGCGGCCGTTGGGCAAACGATTGCGACGCTTTCGCACCACATCAAGAATATACTGCAGGGAGTGCGTGGTGGCAGCTACTTGATCGAAGTTGGCCTGAAAGACCACGCCAGAGCTCTCAAGGAAAGTCAAGTCGACCTTGAAGCTGCCGAGCAATCAATTGAGACCATGCGAAAAGGGTGGGGGATCGTTGAGAAAAATCAAGAACGGATCTCAACGTTAGTCATGGATATGCTCACCTTCAGCAAGGATCGAGAGCCAGAACCAGAACCTGCCAACCTGAACGATGTCGTCAGCGACGTCATTGAATTGGTCCAGATACGTGCTGCCAAAGAATCTGTCCACCTTTCCTGGAAAGCCGATCCGGAGATGCCCATCCTCCTGTTTGATCCTGAGGGAATGCATCGGGCCATCTTGAATGTTGTGTCAAATGCCGTCGATGCCTGTCAGGACCTGGGCAAAAGTCGCGTTGATATCGAGACCCGGTATGACTCCACCCAGGCCATGGCTTTCATTCGCGTTGCTGACAACGGAGCAGGAATCGAAAAGAACGACCTTGAAAAAATCTTCACGGTGTTTGTATCGCACAAAGGAGGTCGAGGAACTGGCCTCGGATTGCCCGTCAGTCAAAAAATTCTCCAAGAACATGGTGGGCGGATTCGCGTTGAGAGTACCACGGGAACAGGCAGCGTCTTTACGCTGGAACTACCTGCCACAACTCCGCCTCTGCAAGATGCAGAAGATGGTTCAGCCGCTGCAGTCAACCGTGTTGAGCCACCGCAGATGCACTCTCCACCGGTGCCGGGTGCATCCCCACGTTGAATCTACTCGGTGTAACCGGCGGGTAATCCTACAAACGGATTCGACCGTTTCTCAGCTCCAATCGTCGTGGGTGGCCCGTGCCCTGGCAACACCACTGTCGTCTCTGGAAGTGGAAACAATTTCTCATGAATCGATGTACGTAGCTGGTCAAAATCGCCATCTTCAAAGTCCGTACGTCCCACACTGCCCTGGAACAACACATCACCACCCAAAACCTGGATCGGAGACGAACTGCGATCGACGAACACAATGTGCCCGCTCGAGTGCCCCGGTGTTTCCAGGACCTCCAGGCAAAACCCGGCTGCTTCAAACAGATCCCCCTCTTGAACGGTTTTATCCGCCGGGGGGCTGACCAGGTGGACTCCAAATCCGGCAGACAGGTTTAACACCGGGTCGGTTAGTTTCACCGCGTCACCAGCCCCAATCACAAGTGGGCAATCTGGCCAGCGAGCTTTCAAATCTGCGTTTCCCGCAATGTGATCGCTGTGTCCGTGGGTGCAGAGAATTGCCGCCGGTACCAGTTGGTGGGTATCCAGGTACTCAAAGATCTTCCGGGGTTCCAATCCTGGATCAATCACGAGACAATCTGACCGGCCATGAAGGTGCAATATGTAGGTGTTCTCCTCGAACGGTACTGAAACGATCGTGGCCACTTGAGAGGGGGACTCGGACACAGGGCTCTCACTTTCGCAGTAAAACAGGGGTATCCAGGAAAGAGGCGCAAAAAGCAGCTATCGCCCCCTTGTGACTTGCAGTGGGACTCGCCCACCAATCACCGCAGGTTTTGATTGTAAGCCACGCAAGCACTGCAAGCGATACTGCCGGGGGGGGTTGCCCCCTGAGCGAATTAACTTTATAGCCAACTTCAAGCCGGTCCAACACGTACTGAGCAGCAGAATATTGGTTTTCGCCCTTCAGCTACCACTAGATATAAATTACCTGGCTTAAAAAGTTGCTATCTCAGCACCCGGGCAATTTCGCTATCCTTGCGGTCACCAACTCGTTCCTTGCTCATAGTAGACCCACGCCCCCTGGGCGAACTGCGGAGAAGCCGTTATGTGGACTCAACCAGCAATACAACAAACTCGCAAGCAATTCTCTACGGTATCCTGTATCTCTGCACTTTGCTTGCTACTAATGCCCCAAGCTGTTTCCGGACAGGCCACGGAAGTCGCTCCGGTCAAACACCTAAAATCTCCGTTTGATTTTGCGGCCCGCAGTGACGAAAAACATCCTCTCCAACCGGTAATGCACGTCATGCGTGGAGTACTGGATCACATCGACCAGCAAGTACATGACTACTCTTGCACGCTCATCAAACGCGAACGATTAGACGATGAGTTGGGCGAACGGCAACACATCTTTATGAAGGTTCGACAACAACCCTTCAGTGTCTACATGCATTTTCTGCAGCCACACAAAGATCGAGAAGTGCTCTACGTTGCAGGAATGAACGACGGAGATCTAATCGCGTTGGACGGTGGATGGAAACGCAAAATCATGGCGCCCGTGAGCCTTGACCCCGAAGGAATGCTCGCCATGAGCGGGCAAAAATACCCCATCACGCGTGTGGGCATGCGCAACCTCTGCGAGGAGTATTTGAAGACGTTAGAAGAAGATATTCAATATAGCGAGTGTGAGGTGGACATTAATCCGAACTCCCGTATTGGTGGGCGTTCAGCAACCTTGATTCAAGTGATGCACCCCACCCCCCGAAAAGCATTCCGCAGCCACATCTCTCGAATCTTTCTCGACAATGAACTGCGGGTACCGGTGCACTTCGACGCCTTCCTTTGGCCCGCAGAGGCGAATGGAACACCGCCGCTTGAAGAATCGTACACCTACACAAACCTAAAAATCAATCAAGGGTTTACGTCCAAAGACTTCGACAAAGAAAACCCAGATATCTTCAAGCAATAAGGATAGACCGCAAGCCCGTCCAAACTCCAGGCAGGTTAAAGACCTCTTCCGACGCTTGTTGCCATCAAGCAGCAAATCGCTCTCAAACATATCTCCCTACTCGCGACCTGCCTCAGGCCGTGGCCTCAGCTGGGACCACTCCAGCAGTCCCAGGAGCCGTTCGGCAGGTTCACCTGCACGGGCAGCCCGCTTCCAATAACGACGGACCTGCTGCAGGTCACCACCGGGTCGCACAAATTCCCTCGCACCGATGGTCATCCAATTAGCGCTATCGGCCTGATCAAACCAGCGGACAGTCAGTTGTTTCTCAAGCCACGGCTCAATCGGTTTCCCATCGATCGTCTCGTTCCGACCACCAGCGCGAACGACAAGTTCCCTCTCGTGGCGTTCGACAACGATCACCTTCTGGCCACGATAATCTAACTCTTGCCCCGCCTGGAGATCTTGCCAGGCCTCTTCGATACCCTCCCAATAGAATTGCACATAGATTTTAAGCGTCTTCAGACTTTTACCCATTTGCTGGTTGGTAGTCGTGAGCGTTTCGATCAAATCTGTTGCACGGCTAAATTCTTGCCCCGCCAACGCCACCAGGATTTTGCGAACCACTTGCTGCTCTTCGCCGAAGAGATCCAAAGTTTCGTTCAGAGGCTGCTTGACCCGAGCGCGCCCCCTGCCTGGACCACTCCCTCTCTGCCGATTTTGGTCTGATGTGGTGCCCTGTTTGGACCCGGTAGCCACCGGTTGGTCCTCGCTGGAGATAGGTCGCTGAACCGGGCGCCCCGCAGTCCGCTGGTCTCGCCCGCTTTGCGGCGAGTTGGTCCGTGGATTGGCCGGCAGCACGTCGGCTTGCGACACCACTGGAAGGCCTGTCCCTAACTCAGAACGTAACACGTACCATAATGAATAGCTGGCTATTCCCAAAACCACCACCAAAATGAGTGGCAGTATCCAAAGTGGCCAATGACGACGTCGACGATATCTGGAAGCCCTTCGGACCACGACAGGCAGCGGTGACTCTGTTTCCCCCACCGCAACCGCTGGCGACGTCTCGACAGGCGGTTCGGCGGGCGAAGTCGCAGCAACCAATCGGGCCAGCGGAACCGCTTGATTGGAGTCTTGGGTAGCCATGGTGGCAGGCGATGCTGCCTGAGGAACCGATCTGGGCTGTTGCTTCTCATCGGCCAACACCTCGCTCGCAAGCAGGTATCTGCCCGCCTCCTGCACCTGCCTGACCAACTGCTCCCACTCATTCCCCCGCTCCGCCGGTTGTACATTGCGAAGTTTCTCCAACATGCGATCGCGGCCGCTGACGATGGCATTGGCATCGGCGTCATGGGCCGTCAATCCCAACAGCTCGTGGTGATTGCGGGGCGGATGGCCCAAATCCAGGTTGAGCCACTGGCGATAGGGGTCAAAACCGTCAGACATCAGTCATCACCATTGCATGCAAAGGGACCAGGGGCACCGACACCAGCCATTCTAGCCACTGCTCAAACAGAGAAAACTGGAAGTTAAAAAAATGGAGCCGGGAACTCATTGGCCCCAGATGGCATCCAACCAAGTAGCCGGGTCTGGATTATCCCCATTTTCCAATTCAAGTGGACCGAACATGCTGCCACCACGTAGAACATACCGTACCAGGAAACCACCGCAAAATGGTGGCAATCTACCGTCAATGCGTGCCTGGGGGAGACGCAGATCAACGGAAATAAAAAAACAAGGAATCGCCACTATGCGGGCAGAAATACCCGGCCGGTTCAGCGCTCTGCCCACTCGTGCTACGGCCATGTACGCACCCGACCTGACTGGCAATTCGGACGAAATCAAGATACGCATCGAAGACACCCAAGCCCATTGATCGGCGCGCGCCAACCAGATAGGCTGGACCACTTCTTCGCTTTCTGTGGCATGCCTTTTCTTCCCTGGCATGCCTTGCAGGGCGGTTCGTCAACCTGCCTTATGGCACGACTCTGTGATCTGCAACTTGCCCACGTCCCAACCACCTCGCCTGACCCTCCTCGCGACCGCTTCGGCCCTGCTGATTGCTGCCTTATGGGCGGCAATGCCCACGGCCATTAAATTCTCCGCCGATGCACTTCCTCCTATTGCAGGTGCAACCGTACGATTTGGTATTGCTACCTTCGCACTTGGCGGATGGTGTGTGATTACCGGGCAAAAACTGTGGCCAAGGCGCAACGAAATTTTGCCCTTAGCCTTTATTGGCTTGCTTACCTTTATTCAGATCTTGCTCTTCACCCTGGCCGTCGACTGGTCGAGCGCCTCACATGCCACGATTCTGCTCAACACCTATATCTTCCTGGTCATTTTCCTGGAACACTTTGTTACGAAAACGGACCGACTAACCATTCTTAAGGCCCTGGGACTGATTGCCTGTGCCATAGGTGCCTTACTGACTCTCTCTGCCTCGGGTTTCACTGAATTTCCGCAGGCCATAGAAAGAACTTTTGATTCCTCCAGTCTCACCGGCGACCTGACCATGCTTGTCAGTGCAGCAGTCTTGAGCATCATGATCCTGGCCACCAAAATGACGGTGCAAACAGTCCCTCCCATCAAGCTCGTATTCTGGAAAAGCACGCTCACAATCCCTCTTTTTTTAACGGTCAGTCTTTATTTTGAAGGCATGTTCATTTTCCAGACGGAAAACTACACCCAGCCCGTTTTGTGGTCACTTGCCTACCAGGGAATCATTGTGAGCACCTTTTGCTTTGTTGTTCAGACCCGTCTACTACAACGATATTCAGCGACACAAATTTCGTCGTTCAATTTTTCAACCCCATTATTTGGCCTGCTGTTTGCGGTCCTTTTACGACACGATCCCGTGACCATGCTGCTGGCCATCTCTGGCTTCTGCATTGCTATCGGCATTTACCTCTCAACCAACAGTCGGCCTTCGAAAGCAGCAAACCAAGGTTAAAATCTGGCCGTTTGGTTTGGTCGGTTTTCCAATAATACTAAAAAGCCCTTAAAATCCCCTGACGAAGAAAACCGGATGTCTCCAAAAACTACCTCGTTCACCACCCGACAACTGCCCCAGAACGCAGATGTCACCGCCCCCGATGGCTCGGATGTCCGCTTACTACTTGCTCTTTCCGGAGGTAGCCTGGCCCATTTTTCGCTAGCGCCAGAAAAAACATCACTGGCCGTCACTCACCATACGGTCGAAGAGATTTGGTATTTCCTGGGGGGAGAGGGAGAAATGTGGCGAAAGATGGGCAACCAACAAAGCGTAGTGGCCTTGAAATCGGGCGTTTGTGTGACCATCCCGCTGGGAACCGACTTCCAGTTTCGCTCCTGCGGCAGTGAACCGCTGACAGCGGTCGCGGTCACCATGCCCCCCTGGCCTGGCGATCACGAGGCAAAACAAACCGAGGGCCCCTGGGAACCATCCCCGCAAAGTTAAAGGCTCCCCAAGGCCCACGCTGGCCAACCAGATGTTTCCAGGCTCGGTGCTAGCCAAACCAGACAAAACACCTAAAATCAAGCCTGACGTAATCGCAATACTTTTACCACTGTTTGTCGAAAGGAGTCGTCGTGTCGCTCGTTGAAACCGAACAGGTCCTGGTCGTGCCGACCGCAGAATTCCACCGTCTCGGTTATTTCCAGGGATTTTCTCCAGAAGTCGACCGTTATTTGCCTGAACTATTGGAAAGCGATCAACTGCGTTACCGTCCACGCGGAGAGATGGAAGAGGACCCAAGCTTCAAGCAACTGATCCCTTACGTGGTGTTCAGATATAGAACCGGCGACCAGGTCCATTTATTCCAGTACTGCCGAGGTAAGGGACAAGGTGAAACTCGCCTGCGCGCAAAGCGGAGCGTGGGAGTTGGGGGACATATTTCAACGCTCGATTCCACGACCGGTGAGACCGGCACGGGAGTTTACGAAGAGGGACTCCGTCGCGAACTGAATGAGGAAGTCGATATCCAAACCGGGTATACACGCAATTGTGTAGGCCTGATCAACGATGATGACACTGAAGTGGGCAAAGTCCATTTGGGGATTGTGCACATTTACGATGTCGAGCAACCAGTTATCACACCGCGTGAGGTCGATATCCTGGACGCTAGATTCCAGCCGCTTGAGGAAATCAGGTCGGAACTTGAGGAGTTCGAGTCATGGTCACAGATCGCAGTGCAAAACCTGGTTGAGTAGCCTACCTCGGTCACGTTTCTTCACGACACCGATCTTTTGCGTAGAATGAATCGGGCTGTTTCTACCCTGGACCATCGTGAACCCTGAACAGCTGAGCCCCCGTTTTTGTGACACCATCTCCAGATCTCGAACGGGTTGTCTACATGGACAACCATGCCACGACACGGGTTGATCCCCGGGTCGTCGATGCAATGCTGCCTTTCTTCAGCGAGGCATACGGAAACGCCAGCAGTGTGGGGCATGTGTGGGGAGACCACGCACGACAAGCGGTCGAGGATGCCACAGAGACGGTCGCCCGCAGCCTGAATGCTTTGAGCGAGGAAATCGTATTCACCAGTGGTGCCACCGAAAGCAACAATCTGGCAATCCACGGTGTTTGCCAGCGACCGCGCCGCCGCGGGAACCATATCGTCAGCGTTACAACCGAACACAAGGCGATACTCGATCCGCTAGCGAGGCTCTCGCGAAAAGGACATGACGTAACGCTCCTGAACGTTGAGCCGACAGGCAGCCAACAGGCAGGTTGGCTTGATCCACAAAAAGTAGCCAACGCTATCCGTGATGACACGTGCCTTGTGACGGTGATGCTCGCCAACAATGAAATTGGCGTGATTCATTCTCTTGCCGAGATTGGCATAATTTGCAAACAGCAGGAAGTGCTGCTGCATTGTGACGCAACGCAGGCCGTGGGAAAGATTCCGGTGGATGTCAAAAATTTGAACGTCGACCTTTTGAGCTGTACCGCACACAAACTTTATGGCCCCAAGGGCATCGGCCTGTTATACGTGCGGAGTCGTGATCCAAGTGTCAGACTGGAACCTCAAATTTCTGGAGGAGGCCAACAAAAAAACCGCCGGGGCGGAACGTTGAACGTGGCAGGAATTGTCGGTTTTGGGACAGCCATCGAGCTCTGCCTGGAGGAAATGGTTGACGAAACAAAAAGGCTGGCCGGTTTACGAAATCGTTTGGCGGATGAAATCTGCAGTCAGGTTACGGGTGCCACGATCTGCGGGCCAGCAATGGACGCATCGAGCAGGAGCGGCGGACCACTGCGATTGGCCGGGAATTTGAATATCTCTTTTGGCGATGTTGATGGGCAGGCGTTGCAGCTGGAAATGGGCAATTTGGCCGTTAGCAGTGGCGCTGCTTGCACTTCCACAAACCCGGAACCAAGCCATGTATTGCAGGCAATTGGCTTTGATGAGGATGCAGCCCGAAGTAGCCTCCGTTTCGGTCTGGGGCGGTTCAATACCGAGGAGGACGTCGATTTTGCCGCCTCCAGCGTGGTCAAAGCAGTGCAACGACTGCGAAAATTGGCCTCTCCTTAAAATCAGGTTGCTTCACTTTTCAGGCAGCGACCGATTGGTATAATAGAAATGCGATAAAGGTGGATTGAAACTGCTTGTCGATTGCAACCCACCCGATAATTACAATTCCCCCTGAATGTTGGAGCCAGCCACGCTATGTCGATCGTGCTCACCGAAAAAGCCGCTGTCGAAG
The DNA here is from genome assembly GCA_022448345.1 of Pirellulales bacterium. Lineage (GTDB taxonomy): Bacteria > Planctomycetota > Planctomycetia > Pirellulales > Lacipirellulaceae > JAKVCB01. The sequence continues at coordinate 490 of JAKVCB010000060.1, read as the reverse complement.
TCAAACGAATCATTGAAGACCAGAAACTCGAAGACGATGTCGTCCTTCGCGTGGGAGTCACTGGAGGCGGTTGTAGCGGGTTTTCTTACGCACTTGGTTTCGACAAGGCATTTGACGAAAAAGTCGACTCCCGCTTGGATTTCCACGGCGTGCCTGTTGTCGTTGATAAGAAAAGTGCCCTGTACCTGGATGGCACCACTGTCGATTTCCACGACGGAATCGAAAAACGGGGCTTCACGTTCGATAACCCCAATGCCGTGAAGTCCTGTGGCTGCGGCTCTTCGTTCCAGGCTTGAATACCACCGCCAAGAACTTTTTTCCCTCGGCGAGTCACTGCGCAGGCGCCCATACAGCGTGATCGCGTTTGGTGTTGCGCAGTCAAAATCCTTACTGCAGTCATTTCCCGCAGACTGCCTCGATTTTATGGCACTTTCCAGCTGGAACCGCAGGTTTATCTTGGCCAAAGTCCTGCAAGCAACCTACTCTTCCC